>WTJZ01000006.1:28867-33980 GCA_011524615.1 Akkermansiaceae bacterium
ATGAAGCGTAAAACGGTGCAAGTGATCGACCAAGAGGTGCCTCTCATCGAGATCCCGGTGGCTGCAGGTCGTGATACGGCGCGCTTAGTGGCTGTAGCCGCATTAGACTTACAATTACGTAAACTAGGCTATGACATGGCTGCCGAATTCAACCAGCGATTACTGGAGAAGATGGAGGCGCAAGCACCAAAGGTCTTTTAAGGTGATGACACTCGATAAGCGCTATACGCTATACATCCCACTAGGGCTGTTAACGATCGGTTCGATTCTCTTCCGGATCTTCCCGTGGGATATGGAATGGGCTGATGAGATGCATTCTCCAGAGGGGGGATGGGATCAGGATGTGACTGGGTTTTGGCAGTTTTTATATGACTTCGGGGTCGTGCCAGCAGTCTTGCTACTCTTAGGGGCCTTTGTGGTCTTAGTCCTAGGTGTGGGACATCCGCTCAAGCGATACCGTAAGCTGTCCTATTATGTCATAGCATGTATGGCATTAGGCCCAGGCTTAATTACGAATGGGCTCTTGAAAGAGTTTTGGGGACGACCGAGACCTAAGCAAGTATCAGACTTTGGAGGCCAGTTTGAGTATGAACCTTTATTGACGATAGATTTAGCAAGTTCTGGTAAGTCGTTCCCGTGTGGTCATGCTACTATGGGGTTCATTTTCTTTTCCCTCGCATTTGTCTTACTTCACCGGTCGAAGAAGGCGTTCTTTATCGTGACGGGGATAGCAGTCGTGTTCGGATTGCTGATCGGGTATGCACGATTAGTACAGGGCGGGCATTTCCCGAGCGATACGATGTGGGCGATGGCTGTGTGCTGGTTTTCGTGTCTCGGACTGTACCACCTCTTCCGTATGGATAGGGTTCCATTACTGAGTTCGGAGGTCGTTAATAAGCGGCCATGGTGGGGTGTGCCAGCACTTATAGGTGGATGTGTTGCGATTGTACTACTGATTTCACTCGCTACTCCGTATGAAAAGTCACCGAGTAAATCGTTGACGGATATAGAAGGTGTAGAGCAGATCGTCGTGCAGTCGGATGGAGTTCTAGAAGTGATCGTACAGGAGACGAACCAAATCAATTACCGTTCCCACGGATATGGACACCGTCTGCCCAAGAGTAGGCATAAGGTTAAGATCGAGAGAGAAGGGGGGACTGTCTACATTAGTGTCTATAAGACGGGCTTATTTACAGAGTTAAACCTTTCGAATGTTTTAGTGGTACCGCCAGGAGTTACTGTTGTAGAGCAGGAATAGGCTTAATAGAATAAGAGTGATTGAATGAGGTGAGTAACGGGGTATTTCTCTTTACTTATTAAGTTATGCATTATTACCCTAGTTGTGCATGTGTAAGTCTTCGTCAGAGCCTGAGAATGGAACGAGTTATACCTTACTGGATCGTGCTCTGAATCTTAATGATAATGAGGCCTGGCAAGTGCTGCTGGATGAGTACTCGAACTTCATTCACTATATTCTGAATACCTTTAGACTTACTGCAGCTGACCGTGATGATGTGGTACAGTTAATAGCGATCAATTTAACGAAGCATCTCGATAAATATGATCAATCTGTTGGGCGGTTTCGGCCATGGTTTGCACGCATGATCCACAATCAATGTCTTTTGTATCTACGACAGAATCGATTGCATAAGCGTAGGGTCGATGCGGCTGGGGAGCACGAGGTCATCTTCGATCAGTCTTCTGAGTCTGAGCTAGAGCAGCGTATCATCGATGAGTGGGAAGTCTATATAGTGAACAAGGCCCTAGAGAATGTGCGCCCGATCTTTTCTGGGGTGGCGGTAGAGGTCTTTGAGATGGCTCTTGATGGCTGGTCGACGGCAGAGATCTGTCAGAAGTATAGTATCACCGAGGGGTCGGTCTACACGCTTAAGAGACGAGTGAGGAAGGAATTAATGTTAGAGGTGGACCGATTGACGAGGAACTTAGAGCCCAAATCATGAACGAGATCCCTGCAGGCAGGAAGAGGGCTTATAAGGAGCTATTCCAAGAGTATTCTGAAGACTTCTCGGAGAGTGGAGTCTGCCCTGCCTATCACGACCTAGGCGCGATCTCGGAGCGTTATGTTGATCAGGGATTACTTGGTAGAGGTGCGGTTAAGGAGGTCCGAAAGTGCTATGATGAAAAGTCTAAGCGTACGGTCGCGATGGCGCGGTTAAAAGAGGGGCTAGGACCTGAACATTATGACTCCTTTATTCACGAGGCCTGGCTTACCTCTTCATTAGAACATCCCAATATTATTACGGTCTACGAGGTAGACATTGATGATCAGGGTGCTCCTTACTTCACCATGGAGTTACGGTCTAACCGAGACCTCGGGGAGTATGTCAGAGGGGACATCGGGCTCTATGATCGTATCAATACCTTTTTGGTCATTTGTCGCGCGATGGAGTACGCGCATAATCGTGATGTCATCCACCTAGACCTTAAGCCTGAGAATATTCAATGCGATGACTATGGGGAGATCCTGATTTGTGATTGGGGCTTAGGTAAATTACTGAATGTGGAGCAGGAGCACCTAGACGCTTCTGAGAGTCAAACTCTAGTGGGAGAGGTGAAGGGCTCGCTCGGCTATCTCTCTCCCGAGCAAGTTCATCAGAATGAGGATAAGGGGTACTGGTCGGATATCTATTCTTTAGGGTGTCTCTTACATTATCTCCTCATCGGTCAGCCCCCGTATAGAGGGAGTAAGGATACCGTATTACGCGAAACCATAAAAGGTGATCTCGAGCCAATTAAGAAGCAGTTGGTAGAGGGGGGAGTTCCAATGAGTGTCATCGCGGTGATACTCAAGTGTGTAGCTCAATCTCCTAGTGACCGCTATGGCTCAGTCAGTGCCATTCGTAAGGATCTGTCTCTTTACTTAGAGGGCCACGTCACGAGTGCAGAGAGTGCCTCAGTATTACTGAAGATGGCTAAGTTTGTGCAACGACACCTGAAGAAGTTTGCCTTAGGGCTCGTGATTCTCGGGATGATGGGCGCTGTCGGATGGTATCTCGGCGCACAACGCGATAGTTATCTCACTCAGCAGTCAGAATTAGATAGGGAGATTCAGGAGTTACTGGAGGAGAAGCAGGTGATCCTCGACTTTACCAACCAAGAGGTGGACGGCTTATTCGAGAAGCTTCTCGCGCAATGTACTAAGCTGTATTACTCGATGGATACTTGTTCTGATGAGGAGTTCCTCACTCTCTATCATCGAGGAAGACGGCTAATGGATGAGGCTTATACGTTAGCTCCTAATCATGTAGGACTCTATAATATACGAGTTTTGTATTACTTCAGCACGATGAACTTTGAGCAAGTATTAGAGATGGATCGTCCCAAATCGACACGGGAACATCCATTGGTCGATAATTTGCTTAATCGTGCTCAGCAAATGCAGGACATCATCAGGGAGGTGGGGATGACTGAGATGACGCATGAAGGGGTCGCATCTTTGATCGCTCCATTAGTACCTCACATCACAGAGCGGGAGTATCGATGCTTTATCTTCATGGCTCGCTACCAGTACTTATCAGGTGCAAGAGGGGACTATAATGAGGTCATTAATCAGTTGCTGCGGATGCGTAATAATAAGCTCCAAACACTGTCATTTAGGTATTCCTCTACGGACAGGCGAATGACACTCGAGAGTGAAGATGAGATCTATCTGCTTAATAACTTAATCATGAGTCGTCTGTCTCTTGAGGAGTTACAGATCTTAAGCCCCGAAGGGTGTTTTATCAAACCTCTGCATGGGGCTGAGATCAGAAGCCTTGATCTCTCAATGACGATGAGGGCATATCTTGATGATCCGATCGAGCTCTCAGGCTTGCAGGAGCTGTCGTTGCCGATCATCCCAATGAGTGCTCGAGCGGTACGTGAGCGAGTCCGCTCCACAAGTGGATCTTTATCAGTGAGTCAAAAATAATTTGCGAGGTTTGTTCAGAACCGCTGAGAATCGTGAATAGCAGAAGATGAAGCCCAGCTTGGGCGAATTCTTTTATGATGAAAAAACTACTCCTAACTGCAGCTCTCAGCACCATTGTGGCTGAGGCATCTCAACCTAATATCATTCTGATCTATGCTGATGACCTCGGCTATGGTGATGTCGGATGTTACGGCGCTACTAAGGTAAAGACGCCTAATATTGACCAACTAGCGGCTGAGGGCCGTCGCTTTACCGACGCTCACTCTCCCTCAGCTGTATGTACTCCCTCCCGATATTCTCTCGTGACGGGAGAGTATACGATCAGAGCGAACGAGTACAAGGGAGTCTCTGGACCATGTGGCTCGGAGAGCAAGCTTCTCATTAATACGGAGAAGGAAACCATCGCAAGCGTCTTGCAGAAGCAGGGCTACAGTACAGCATGCGTCGGTAAGTGGCACTTAGGCTTTGGTAATGGTGGTATTAACTGGAATGATTCACTCCGCCCTGGCCCGATCGATGTAGGTTTTGACTACTACTTTGGGATGCCTGTGGTGAATAGCTCTCCGCCATATGTCTATGTGGAGAATGATCAGATCGTGGGGCTAGAGTCTGATGATCCTATTATCGAGGTTCCTAGAGGGCAGAAGTCGGACAATCCGATGCCTGTATTACCTGATGGAGCCTCTGGACGGGTGGGGAATCGCTTCAGCGGTGCGAAGCGTGCGCATGAACTCTTTGTCGAGGAAGAGGTTGGAGAGACCTTTACCAAGAAGGCGGTCGAGTGGATCAAGCAGGAAAAGGATAACCCATTTTTTCTCTACTTTGCGACCACTCATATTCACCATCCCTTTACTCCTAATAAGCGATTCCTCGGTACTTCTGAGATCGGCCTCTATGGCGACTTCATCCACGAACTTGACTGGATGGTCGGAGAGCTTACCAAGACCTTAGAGGAAGAGGGGCTCGCCGATAACACACTCATCATCTTCACCAGTGATAATGGAGGAATGTTTAATGAAGGAGGGCAGGATGCTCACGCCGCTGGGCACTCGATCAACGGAGACTTATTAGGCTTTAAGTTTGGAGTGTGGGAAGGGGGACACCGAGTGCCGTTTATTGCTAAGTGGCCAGGTAAGATTCCTGCGGGTACGACCTCTGAGGAGATGATCTGTAGTATTGATA
>WTJZ01000166.1:0-3412 GCA_011524615.1 Akkermansiaceae bacterium
ACTCATTACAACTATCAGCTCACCTTATAATAGCATTGATTACGTAATTACTGTTGAGTGAATAGTGAATTCTGTTATGAGTTCACCATAATTCAGTCGCACACATGATCAAGTTTCACAATATTCCAGACGCGCACTGCGTCATTCTCACGCGTTTTGGGAAGTACGCCGGCACTCAGAAGACCGGTCTCAAGTTCTACTTCCCATGGCTTAATAAGATCAAGCGCCTTGATATCGAAGGATCACATTGGGGCGACGTCGCCAACAAGGAGGGATACCTCATCGAGCTCTCAGAGCAGAGCACCAATACCAGTGGGAGTAAGGCCTACACCAAGGATAATGTCGAGGTCTCGGTCGATGCCACGGTCTACTGGCAGATCGTCAATGCGCGCAAGGCCGTGTTCGAGTCCGACTGCCTCCCTGATTCGATCAAGGATCGAGCTCTAGGAGCCCTCCGTGCCAGTATCGGGGTCTTCGACTTTGACGAACTCTCTAGTAAGCGTGAACAACTCAGTAATGATACCACCGCAGCCCTCAGCGAAAGTGGTGATAAGTGGGGGGTCAAATTCACCCGCGTCGAGATCCAACAGCTGCTCACAGACGGCAAGACTCAGGAGGCTCTCCTCCAGCAAGTCGAGGCTGACCGACGTAAGAAGGCGATCATCGCTGAGGCCGAGGGTAATGCCGAAAGAACCCGCCTCGACTCAGAGGCGAAGAAGCACGAAGCAATCCAACAGGCAGAAGCTGCCGAGCAAGTCCTAGAGCTCCAGGCCAAGGGTGAACGCGAAGCTCAGGCTCTCCGCTCCGAAGGAAAGGCTCAAGAGATCCTCAACCTAGCCCGCGCTGAAGCGGAAGCTCTCGAACTCAAGAAATCAAAAGAGAAGGAATACCTCCAAGAAATGGCAGAGATCGTGGGTGGAGAAAAGGCGGCCGAACTCCTCCTCGCGCAAAAATATGTCGAAGGATTCGAAAAGATCTCTCAGAACCCATCTAATAAGGTCTTCCTCCCGAACAACTTTAAGTCAGCCTTCGATATGAGAGTGGACTAAGAGAATATAGTTACCAAAAAGGCCCTGCATGTCTCCACATGCAGGGCCTTTTTTATTGAATCAAGCGTGAGAGCTTAATAGCTGCGTGCCCAGAGGACCCACTGCTCAGTATCCGCACCTGTGAGGATACACTTGCCCGCGCCCTTCTGCATCTCCTGTGGGATACAGCGGATCGAGATACGGTGCTTCTTAGCGAGCGTCTCCTCCTCCTCTAGCGTTCCTGCCCATGGGCAGAGGAGCCATCCTGGCTGACTCTCTTCTGAGACATCCCAGTGCTGCTCGAATGTAGCGAGGTCCGTGCACTCAGAAATATTAGAATCTCGGAGCTCCGTTGCCTTTGCTAATAATGACGCTTGTACCTCTTGGAGGAGGTCAGCCGCGTCATTGATGAAGTCTTCACGGCTCACGAACGACTTTTCATTAGGAGCCTGATCACGACGGCATACACATACCTTACGCGACTCCAGGTCTCTCGGACCGATCTCTACTCGGAGAGGGACTCCTTTTTTGACCCAATCCCATTTCTTAGCACCACCCTGCATGTCACGAGTATCAACATGGACACGAAGAGGCTGTCCTGAGTAGTCAGTCTTATGACGGAGAGTCTCGGCCAGAGCATTACAGGCGTCAATGATCGCGTCCTTAGTCTCCTCCTTAGGTGTCACAGGGACAATTACGATCTGCTTAGGTGCGATACGCGGAGGGAGGACGAGACCGTCATCATCAGAGTGTGCCATGATCAGGGTACCAATGAGACGTGTCGACACCCCCCAGCTCGTCGTATGAGCATAGCTCTTATTGTTATCCTTATCTAGGAAGGAGATATCCTGAGCCTTCGCGAAGTTCTGCCCGAGGTAGTGTGAGGTACCTGCCTGGATGGCCTTCTTATCCTGTACCATCGCCTCGATCGTATAGGTATTCTCCGCACCAGGGAACCGCTCCGCCTCCGTCTTCTCACCCGGGATCACAGGGATCGCGAGCACTTCACGCGCGAACTCTTCATAGAGATCATGGATGAGCTTGGTCTCTGCCATCGCTTCCTCATGTGTCGCATGCGCCGTGTGCCCCTCTTGCCAGAGGAACTCAGCCGTACGGAGGAAGAGGCGCGTACGCATCTCCCAGCGCATCACATTCGCCCACTGGTTGATGAGGAGTGGGAGGTCACGATAGGACTCGACCCAACGCGAGAACGCCGACCCAATGATCGTCTCCGAGGTAGGGCGGATCACATACGGCTCCGCGAGCTCTCCAGATGGGATCATCTTCGTCTTGCCCGTTTCTTCATCTTTCTGAGCCTCTAGACGGTGGTGCGTCACGACTGCACACTCCGTCGCAAACCCCTCTGCATGTTCCGCTTCCTTCTCGAGATACGCGAGAGGAATGAGCAGAGGGAAGTAAGCATTCTCATGCCCTGTTTCTTTGAACCGCTTATCGAGATATTCCTTCACTCCCTCCCAGAGAGCATATCCCCAGGGCTTGATCACCATACATCCTCGCGTCTCAGACGTCTCCGCCAGATCCGCACCTTTGATCACCTGCTGATACCACTCTGGGAAGTCCTCCGATCGCATCGGGGAAATTGCATTTTTAGGAGCTTTTGCCATATTTATATTCTGATTTCCCCTCTTCCTAATCAGCCCCTCCGACAATTGCAAGTTCATCATAGGAGGATTTCAGCCCCCTCTGCTCTCAGCCCAGATGCCAGGAGATTTCTATTCCACCATGCGGGATAAAAAAACGTTGCATCTACAGGTGGCCGACTCTAGGTAATACATATTATGTCAGAACAAAAAAGCGTGGACCTCCTGTCGCTCGACCCTGCCTCATTAGAGGGCAAGGTGTCGGAACTCAGGAGGTATCTTTGACGTCGATAAGCTCACCTCCGAGGTCGCCGAGTACGATGACCGTATGGCTGCAACCAACTTTTGGGACAATGCCACCAAGGCACAAGAAATCGTAGCCGAGGCTAACTTACTCAAGGCTAAGCTCAACCCATTCCTCGCCCTCGAGAAGCGGGTAGAGGATCTAGAGGTTCTCTTCGACTTTGCCAAAGAAGACCCCGATATGGAACAAGAGGCCTATGATGAGTTCCACGATCTCCAGAAGGCGATCGAATCATTCGAGCTCATCACCCTCCTCGATAAGCCGTCCGACCCGTGTAATGTCTACCTCACCATCTCCTCTGGTGCAGGTGGGACAGAGGCCTGTGACTGGGCAGGTATGCTCCTCCGCATGTACACCCGCTGGGCTGAGAGTAAGGGGTTCAAGGTCACAACGACTGATTACACCGACGGTGAGGGTGCTGGTATCTCGAGTGCCACACTCAAGATCGATGGCGAATACGCCTACGGGTACCTCAAGAA
>WTJZ01000166.1:3422-3853 GCA_011524615.1 Akkermansiaceae bacterium
TACAGGGATCGTCATCCGCTCTACTCAAGAACGCTCACAGCTCCGTAACCGAGAACTCGCTTGGGAGATCCTCAGAGCACGCCTCTACCAAATCGAAGAAGATAAGCAAAAGGCCGAGGCTGATCGCGAATACTCCGAAAAAGGGGAAATCGGATGGGGCTCACAAATCCGCTCCTACGTCTTCCAGCCCTACCAGATGGTCAAAGACCTCCGTACCTCTCACGAGACGGGTAATATCTCCGCCGTCATGGATGGGGCACTCGACGGGTTTATCGAAGCCAAACTACGCTCTTAATGAAGATCGACATCCTCACCCTCTTCCCAGACGTCGCTCTCGCTCCCCTGAACGAGAGCATCATCAAGCGCGCCCAAGACAACGGCATCGTCGATATCCAGGCTCACCAACTCCGTGACTGGGCCGAGGGGAATTA
>WTJZ01000141.1:0-1451 GCA_011524615.1 Akkermansiaceae bacterium
ACATTGTACTCGAGATTGAGTGCTGGACGATCCATCACTTGCGCAACAGGAGCGTCAGCATCGGCCTCAGTTGCTTTGGCGATGTCTTCGAGGATTTGAATATCGAGAGCGGGCTTATGGAGTCCATCGTTACGCTCTTGTTGACAGATACGAGCGACTTCGTCTTCCTTCTTACCGTATGTCTCAGCGGCAGCTGGGACGACGTCTTTGAAGATCGGAGAGAGGTCTAGGGTATTCGCCTTAGGATGGTCTGGGACATGACGCTGCTCGAGGAACTCTGGGCGACCAATGAGGTCGTCTAGCTTACGTACCCCGATAGAGGCCATGATCTGACGCGCATCTTCTGCAACACCAGTCATGAAGTTGATCACATGCTCAGGTGTGCCTTTGAATTTCGCACGCCACTTAGGATCTGTGGTCGCAACACCGACTGGGCAGTTGTTGAGGTGACACTTACGGACGTAGACACAGCCCATTGCGATCATGGCGATCGTTCCGAAGTTAAACTGCTCTGCACCGAGGATCGCACCGATGACGATGTCCTTACCATTACGGAGGCCACCATCAGTACGAAGAGTGACACGGTCACGGAGATTGTTGAGGACGAGAGCTTGTTGTGCCTCTGAGGTACCTAGCTCCCATGGGAGACCGGCGTACTTGGTAGAGGAGAGTGGCGAAGCAGCGGTACCGCCGTCATGACCTGAGATGAGAATGTTATCCGCATTGGCCTTCGCTACACCCGCAGCAATTGTTCCAACACCAGCGGCTGAGACGAGCTTGACAGTGACTTTCGCCTTTGGATTCACCTCTTTGAGGTCTTGGATCAGCTGTGCCAGGTCCTCGATCGAGTAAATATCGTGGTGAGGAGGAGGAGAGATGAGTTGTACCCCAGGCTGGGTATGACGGAGACGCGCGATGAGGCCGTTCACCTTGTGTGCCGGGAGTTGTCCACCTTCACCAGGCTTAGCACCTTGTGCGAGCTTGATCTCTAGTTCGTCTGCGTTAGCGAGGTAGTAGGCGGAGACACCGAAGCGGCCAGAGGCTACTTGCTTGATCGCAGAACGAGCGAGATCTCCATTTGGATATGGAGTGAATCGCTTAGGATCTTCACCACCTTCACCAGAGTCTGATTTCGCCCCGATACGGTTCATGGCGATAGCGAGCGTTTCGTGAGCTTCTGGGGAGAGCGCACCCATAGACATCGCTGCGGTCGTGAAGCGACGCATGATGTTCTCCGCAGGCTCTACTTCCTCCAGAGGGATAGGACCAGAGGCCGCCGGAACGAATGACATGATGTCCTTCAGTGCTACTGGGTTCACCTCTAGCTGTGCTTGGACGTAACCTTCATAGTCGTCCTTCTCACCTGATTTCACAAAGGTGTGGAAATTCTTGATCACCTCAGTAGGGAGCGCGTGACGCTCTTGTCCCTTACGGAATCGGTTGTAACCAGG
>WTJZ01000141.1:1551-3804 GCA_011524615.1 Akkermansiaceae bacterium
GTGTCGCGCGCATCACCGGTCTCGACTACGATCGAAGCACGGAGACGTGTCTTGGACTCTACGAGGTGGTGGTGCACTGTACCTGTTGCGAGGAGAGATGGCACAGGGATACGGTCTGCGGAGGTCGCCTTGTCGGAGATGACGAGGATTTGTGCTCCGTTCGCAACCGCTTCGTCCGCTTCCTTACAGAGACGGTCAACAGCCTTTTCGAGGCCCGCTTTTCCTTCACTCTTTGGCCAAGTAGCGTCGAGAATGACGGATGGGAACTCACTAGATGGAGCAGTTTCATTCTGCTTGATGCTCTCTAGCTCGTGCTCAAAGAGGATCGCAGACTCGAGCTGGAGTACCTTAGCGTGGTCTGGAGTCTCCTCTAGGATGTTACGCTCTGCACCGAGGCCGGCCTCTAGGGTCATGACTGACCATTCACGGATCGGGTCGATCGGTGGGTTGGTCACCTGTGCGAAGAGTTGGCGGAAGTATGTGAAGAGAAGACGTGGGAACGTCGAAAGGGGAGCGAGTGGAATGTCATCACCCATGGAGAAGACCGCTTCTTGCCCTGCCTTGATCATCGGAGGGAAGACCATGTCGAGATCTTCTTTCGTCACCGCATGTGTGACCTGCTGTTGAGAGAGCTCTACCGGGCTGTAGTCTGCTGCCGGAGTGATCGCTTCCTCTGAGACATAGTTCTTGAGGAGAACCTTATTCTTCGAGACCCAGTCGTGATATGGCTTCTGCGCGGCCAGCTTTTCTTTGACTTCCTTATCCTCGGTGAGGACACCGGTGACGGTGTCTGCAGAGATCATTTGGCCTGGTCCTAATCGACCGCGGCGGATGATCTCATTGTCAGGGAGGACAACAGCACCAGACTCAGACCCTACATAGAGGAGACCTGACTCGGTGAGGGTGAAGCGTGATGGACGGAGGCCATTACGGTCGAGCGAGGCGACGAGCTTACGCCCATCGGTGTAGACGAGACCAGCTGGTCCGTCCCATGGCTCGGAGAAGGAAGAGGTGTATTCGTAGAAGGAACGCACTTGGTCCGAGTATTCCTTATTGTGCTTATACGCAGGAGGTACGAGGATCGACATCGCATGCTCAAGTGAGAATCCAGAGAGTACTAGGATCTCTAAGGCATGGTCGAGTGAAGAGGAGTCAGATTCGCCATCACGGATGACTTCTTTGAGGAGGTCGATATCGTCGCCCCAGATCTCTGAGCGGTAGAATTCCTCACGAGAGGCCATCCAGTTACGGTTACCACGAACAGTGTTGATCTCACCGTTGTGACACATCATACGGAACGGCTGACCAAGTGGCCATGCTGGGAAGGTGTTCGTAGAGAAACGTTGGTGATAGAGAGAGATCTTAGTCTTGAAGTCCGAGTCTTGGAGGTCACTGTAGAAGGCGCGAAGTGCGACCGACATGGCAAGTGCCTTATACCCTATGAGGCGCGAAGAAAAGGTAGGGATATAAAAGCCATTGACGTTGCCGAACTCACGCTCGATTTCACGACGGACGAGGAAGAGCGTACGCTCATAGCTGTCTTCATCAAGATCAGCCGTGTTTTCAATGAGAAGGTGCTTGATAGTTGGGCAAGTGCGTTGTGCGGTACTTCCTAGTTCATCAAAGTTGACCGGCACATCACGCCAGCCAAAGATACCCAAATTACGCTTGGTGACTACAGACTCCGCGAAGGAACAGATCTGCTTCCCAATCGCAGTATCATCATTCGGTAAGAAGAATACACCAACGCCAAGATCTGCATCTTTTTTGAGCTTTTGCCCCATCTTGTCGAGCTCACGTTTGAAGAGCGCATGTGGAAGCGCGCAGAGTACACCAGAACCATCACCAGATTTGCCATCAGCATCTATCGCACCACGGTGCTGCATGTTACCTACTGAGCAGAGGGCGTAATCTAGAACATTGTAATTCGCAGCACCCTGGATCTGAGCAATCGCTCCCATTCCACAGTTGGCCGTCTCATTACGGAGACTGTGGAGTGATCCGGTCGAATCTGGTGTATAACGTAAGTCGTATGGTGTCATCTTCGCGTCTTTGTTGTTTTTGTTATTAGAAGGTTCCATTAATGCACTTTTGCGCAAGGAAAAATACATTTGGGGAGGCTCTATCATCTTCCCACTCATTATCTAAGATAAGTCGCGGGTCGGTGAGGAAAGCTTAATTCGACCTAGATGACAAGAGGGAATTGAATCGAAGGGGAATTTCTTTTTAAATTTTTTCCCTTTAAATCACTCT
>WTJZ01000220.1 GCA_011524615.1 Akkermansiaceae bacterium
GGCTTAGTTACCCCTTGTCCGAATGATAATGCTGCTCCCGCCAGGAGAGTCATCAATACTTTTGTGCAATTCATGTACCTATTAATACACATCTCACATTCAATACTTTGCGCACTTCTTGATTACAAAATGCGACATTGTGCCAGAATTAAGGATTTCACTGGACACGCTCCCTAATCTCGGCAATCGCCCACTGTGCATGTTCAGAAATCAAGGCATCTTCATCCTCTGCACATTGCTGCAAACTTGGTAAATCTGCCTCAGTCCCCACATTACCTAACGCGACACACACATTCCTTAAGAAACGGTTTCGTTTAATGCGTTTAATCGGAGATTTTGCAAAAAGTAATCGAAACTCATCGTCAGATAAAACCAGAAAATCGCTTAACTGATGATCAAAAATACTCTTGCGAGCGTGAAAATCAGCCTCTTGACTCACTTGGGCAAACTTATTCCAAGGACAGACTTCTAGACATTGATCACACCCGTAGATCCGATCTCCGATTGCCTTACGGTACTCGATGGGAATAGGACCCTTATTCTCGATTGTTAAGTATGATATACACTTTCGCGCGTCCATTTCGCGCGGCGCGGTAATGGCTTGCGTCGGGCAGGCGACGATGCACCGCGTACAACTACCGCATCGATTACGCACGGGTTCCGTCTTCTCCACATCGAGAGTCGTAATGATTTCTGCCAGAAAAAACCAAGTGCCTAATTCGCGGTGTATTTGGACCGTAGACTTCCCATTCCAGCCTAATCCAGAGAGACTGGCATAATCACGCTCGAGTACTGGTCCTGTATCAACATAATACCTCTGCCTACCGCCCATCTCCTCTAGAGCTATATCAAAGTCCTTTAACTTACTCTCGATGAGGTCATGATAGTCGTTATTCCAAGAATACTTAGCGATTCTATACTGATCATTAGGGTGAGCCACCCCAGGATTATAATTCATCGCGAGACAAATCATGGACTGAGCTTCTGGCAGGATCTCCCTAGGGTTAGCACGGCGCTCATTGTTACGCTCAAACCATCCCATATCTCCATACATCCCCTCAGAGAGCCATTGTTCATAACGCGCTAAATTAGGAGGCTGCACAATAGGCGCAACACGACAGTCCGCAAAGCCTAACTGCTTTGCTATATAATCGACATTGTGGCGCAGAATCTCTGGAGACATAGATACGCTGTTGTACCCTCTCTCCTGTAAATAAAAAAGACTTCTCTTCAGAAAGAAGAGAAGTCCTCAATACTGCTAAAATTAAAAGACTAAGCCTCTACCTCTTCTTCTGCTCCAGAGAAGTGGTAACTCGCTGAGTCGATGATTCCACTCGCGAGCTCAAAGACATTAAGGTTCGCTGTTTCAATTTCGAATTGTGCTACCTCAGCATAAACTGGATTACGCTCTTCCATCAGTGTCTTGATTCTCTCAAGAGGGTCTCCACCTTGCAGGAGAGGACGATCACTGTTGGTTCCGATTCTGTTATATGTCTCTTCGGCGGTAGTCTTAAGCCACACAGAGAAGCCCATATCACCAATCACTGATACGTTAGGCTCATATGTAGGAGCTCCACCACCAAGTGAAATCACTACATTATCTTCTACCTTCTCAGAGATATCTTTCATGATGCTGTGCTCCACTTCTCTAAAGTAACTCTCACCTTTCTCAGCGAAAATCTGAGGAATGCTCATTCCTTCCTGCTCAACAATTAGTTGATCTGTATCGATGTGTGGAATACCGAGAATTCTACCAATTTCACGAGCAACTGCTGTTTTTCCAGTGCCCATGAAGCCTACTAATACAATGTTACCTGTTCTACTCACGACTGGCGCATGATAGTAAATTCACATAAAATGACAAGCCTTTTTAGCATATTCAAAAAAATAACATATTCTCTAAGAAAGAACAAAAAGGATAACTTTCGACAACATCCTTTATACTAAAATCTATGACATAAACTATATGTAACAGAAATTAGCACAAATAACAACATTCATCAAGTATAATGTATTTTGAAAGCAAAAAAGGGAGCCGAAGCTCCCTTTACCTATCGCAACTAGTATGCAATAAATGAGAAATTATTCCCACTCGATACTTGCAGGCGGCTTAGTAGAGATGTCATAGAGGACTCTATTCACTCTAGGTACGCTATTGAGGATCCCATTACTCACCTCTCGGAGGAGTTTAGGTGGTAATTCTACCCAGTCAGCAGTCATGGCGTCCTCCGAGACAATCGCACGGAGCCCCATAGCCCACTCATAACAGCGCTCATCTCCTTTGACCCCCACAGTTTTCACTGGGATCAAGCATGCATATGCCTGCCATACCTTATCGTACCACCCATACTCCTTGAGCTTACCGATGAAGATAGCGTCACCTTCACGGATCGTCTCAAGCTTCTCTTCAGTGACTTCACCTGGGCAACGAACCGAAAGGCCAGGACCAGGAAATGGGTGTCTCATTAGGATATCATGCTTGATACCAAGTAATACTCCTAGCTCACGCACCTCATCCTTGAAGAGTTCATCGAGAGGTTCAAGAACACGTCCCTGCTCCTGTAGTTCGAGTACTCGAGCGACACGATTATGGTGAGTCTTGATGACTGATGCCTTAGACTTAGCATTTGACGCACTCTCGATCACATCAGGATAGAGTGTCCCCTGAGCAAGGATCTCTGCATCACCTACTGCATCCCAGAAGACATCGAGGAAGAGGTTGCCGATCGCCTTTCTCTTCTTCTCAGGGTCTGTCTGATCCTTCAGTACACCGAGGAAGCGCTCTGTAGCGTCTACTTCTTCGATTGGTACGCCGAGCTCTTTGAAGTTAGCGACAACTTCCTCTGCTTCATTCTTACGGAGTAAGCCATTGTTCACGAAGACGGCGCGCATATTCACACCAGCCTCATGCAGTAATACCGCGAGCACCGTAGAGTCTACGCCACCACTCACGCCACAGACGACTTGCTTATCACCGACAAAGTCCTGGATCTTCTTCACCATCTCGTTCTTGAAGTCCTCGATCACGAATGGAGCGAGTTCATCCGCAAGCTTGAGGAAATTATGAAGAATTTGCGTTCCCTCGTGACTGTGTGTCACCTCTGGGTGGAACTGGATACCATAGTAACGTTCATTGAACTGCAGAGACACCGGTGTTCCTGATGCGTTGCGTGCAATGACGGTGGCAGCCTCTGGTAATTCACGAACAGTATCTGAGTGACTCATCCAGACCTGTGAGTTCTGACTGATCCCCTCATAGAGAGCCGAGCCTTCGGTGACAAGCTCTGCAGGTCCGTACTCACGCTTATCACAGGCCTCTACTGTACCACCAAACTTCTTGTTAAGGCTCTGCATCCCATAACAAACACCGAGTACCGGAACATTATATGAGTCCAGTAAGTCCATGTCATAGTCTGGAGCGTCAGGGTCAGATGTACTCTTAGGGCCACCTGAGAGAATAATCGCTCCAGGAGAACCAAGATCTGCCATCTCATCGTATGGATAGAGACGTGCGAGGAAGCCTAGTTCACGTACTCGGCGTACAATGAGTTGCGTATACTGAGACCCAAAGTCGAGGACTGCTACGTAGTTATCTGGATTCATTAGCTCTGTTGTTGATAGTTAGTTGGCTCCTCTGTGATCATGATGTCATGCGCATGTGACTCACGTAGACCACCAGGAGTGATTCTGATAAAGTTCGCTCGCTCACGTAGTTCTTGTAGATCATGAGCACCTAGGTATCCCATTCCTGAGCGGAGTCCACCTACGAGTTGATACACGACGTCTGCTAGAG
>WTJZ01000274.1 GCA_011524615.1 Akkermansiaceae bacterium
AGGACTTTAGGCCTACCAAGGGAGGTTCTTGCCGTTATAGTACCAGAAGCCTCCGGTCTGCTCCATGGTGAGCTCGTCGATGACCTTCATTAACTGGGGCATGGATTGTGATGGGAGGAGGTTGCCCATATCGGTACCCATGTCGGTCTTATTATGGCCTGGAGCGGCGGAGATGACGATGATGTCGAGTTGCTTGAGCTGAGCGGAGAGGACGACGGTGACCATGTTGAGGCCCGCCTTGGAGATGCGATACCCCATAGCTCCTCCGCCTTTGCGGCTGAGCATGCTGCTACAGGTGGACATGTTGATGATTTTCTTCATCTTGCCGAGTTGTACATTCGGGATGAGAGCTTTGGTCACGAAGAGAGGTCCCATCGTATTGACGGCGTGGCAGTTCTCGATTTCCTCGCGGGAGAGCGTCCAGATGGCGTCCATTCTGGTACCGATAGGGTTCGGGCCAAAGTATCCTGCGTTGTTGATGAGGATATCGAGTGGTTTGCCTCTGAGCTGTTGCGCGAGTGCGTCGATGCTCTCCTGTGAGGTGACGTCGAGAGGGAGAATGATGGTGTCGGTTGCCTGGAGTTCGGTGGCCTTCTCTGGCTTACGAGCGGTGCCGTATACGATGTAGCCTTGCTTCAGGTATTGCTTACAGAGCTCTAGGCCTAGTCCTCGGTTAGCACCTGTGATGAGGATGCTAGGTTTGGAGGTGGATTCGGCAGGCTCGGCATATCCGAATGCGGTGAGGATCGTGATGGTGATGAGTGAGAGTAGTAGATGTGTTCTCATGTATCGCTCAATACTGTTCTAGGCCCTCACCTACAATGAGAATCAAGGGAGAGAGCACACCAGTAGTTGTAAAAAATGTTCATGGCTAAGAGGGCTAGAGAGGAGGGGGGAGAAGCAAGCAAGCGGGCGGGAATCAGCATGCTCATCCTGCGGTGATCAATATTTAGCACGTGTTTCACGGAGTGAGAGGGGGGCTGGTTCGGGCTAGATCGGCATCACATCGTACTCGAATTGAGACGGGACGCTTTGCCTCATGGGGAGAATTAGAGAAAAGAGGGGATTTGCATTTGACTCATAGGGAGAGGTGATCTTCTGTAATGGCTCATGTCAGACACGGAGAAAAAGACGCCACGCAAGCGACCAGGAGCAGTACCAGCTTCTTTTTTGTATAGTTATCTCTTACGCTATAAGTGGATTTTCTTCCCTGCGTTTGTGGCGCTGATGTTGACAGCGGGGCTGTCATTGGCGTTTCCGTACTTCTTAGGTGGATTGATCGGATCGCCGACAGATGCGATGAGAGGGGTCGAGCTTGACCTACAGAATCTAGAGCAGAACATCAATAGTACGGTGCTATGGCTCGTGGGTATCCTCGCCTTGCAGGCGGTGATCGGGTTCTTCCGTGTACAAGGATTCATCAAGTCAGGTGAGGCGGCCTTGAACGACATTAGAGAATCAGTATTGAGCCATCTCTTACGCCTACCGTTGTCCTTCTTCCATCAGCATCGAGCGGGTGAGTTGAGTGGTCGTCTGAGCGGGGATCTAGAGATCCTGCGTGAGACCTTGATGACGACGGTCCCTCAGTTTGCGCGTCAGGTAGTGATCTTACTTGGGGGCTTGGTGTTTGTCTTCTGTTCTTCAGTGAAGTTGTCTCTCTTCATGCTAGCGTTGATTCCGGTCATTGTTTTAGCAATTGCGCTCTTTGGTAAGTCGATCAAAGGGTTCTCAAGAGCGACTCAGGATGCGCTGGCTACCACGAATGTGGTTGCGGAGGAGGCGATCTCAGGAATCCAGGAGCTAAAGAGTAATGTGAATGAGGCCTTCGAGATTGTTCGATATGGAAAGGCATTAGAAGAGTTCAAAGCGGCGGCTTATAAGGGAGCGACGGCGCGTGCGATCTTTGTCGCGTTTATCATCTTTGCGCTCTTTGGGTCGATCTCAGTGGTGGCCTGGTTCGGGGCGAATATGTTGATCAAGGGCGAGATCTCCTCAGCGGAGTTTACCCGCTTTATTCTCTTTAGTGTCTTTGTGGGAGCCTCTCTAGGGGCCATGCCTGAGATCTTTAGTCAGTTACAGAAGGCGGATGGCGCGACTGAGCGTATCCGTGAGATCTTAGCGATGACGCCAGAGCTCCCTGCTGAATCAGAGGTAGAGCCTGCTCCATTACAGGGCCATGTCAGCTTTGATAAGGTGAGCTTCAGATATCCTTCTCGTCCAGACGCGCAGGTGCTCCAGGAGGTTTCACTAGAGGCTAAGCCAGGCGAGCGCATTGCGATCGTGGGGGCGAGTGGTGCAGGTAAGTCGACGCTCTTTCAGCTCCTGCTAGGGTTCTATCAACAAGACGAGGGTGCGATCACCTTTGACGGTCAAGAGGGAAGCGAGTATGGGTTAGCGAGTCTGCGTTCATCAATGGCGCTCGTGCCTCAGGATGTGTTCCTCTTTGGGGGAACGATCGCGGAGAATATTCTCTATGGGGCTCCAGGTAAGTCGATGGAGGAGGTCAAGCAAGCGGCTAAGCTCGCTTATGCGCATGACTTCATCGAGAGCTTCGAGGAAGGGTATGAGACGATGGTAGGACAACGTGGGGTGAAGCTCAGTGGCGGGCAACGTCAACGCATCGCGATTGCACGTGCAATCTTAGCTGATCCTAAGGTGCTCCTCCTCGATGAAGCGACCAGTGCGCTGGATGCGGAGAGTGAGAAGTATGTGCAAGAAGCTCTCGACGGCCTTATGAAAGAGCGTACGAGCTTTATCATTGCACATCGCTTAGCAACTATTCGCAGTTGTGACCGTATTTACGTTCTGGAGCAGGGGCAGGTGATCGAGTCTGGCTCGCACGATGAGCTCATGGCTCAAGGTGCTCGCTATAAGTATTTGGCTGAGACGCAGTTCCTTGCCTAAGGCGTGTATCATCTAGAGTATGCTCTCCTGTCCTCAGAGGTAGGGGCTACTCTCCTGCTGTTGAGGCGAGGGAGAAGTTCACGATCAGAGGGTAATGATCTGAGTCAACACTAGGACCGGTTCGATGGCTATGAATCTGTACATTCGGGCTATGGAGGCAGTGGTCGAGCGGAATCCAGAGAATGGGGAGCTGTGTCGGCCAAGTAGCCTGTAGACGAAACGCAGAGGCGCTATCGACGAGGTTTGCACGCTGGCATAATCGTCTGAAGTGGTAATTCCATGGCGTAGTATTGAGATCACCGAGGAGAAGGGTGTTAGCCTCTGGATTGACGTGATCAGCGAGATCGTAGAGTTGGCTATCGCGGTCCTCACTCATGGAGGGGCCTGATGGGGGAACTGGATGTGTCGCGATGACATCGAGTGGTCCGTCTGGAGTCTCGACCGTCACGAGTAAGCTCGGAATGCCACCGAGTCCAATGTAGCGAACATGCTCTGAGATGAGGGGCCAGCGGCTGTAGACGGTGAGACCAAAGTTGTCGCTGCGAGGCTTGAGTAAGTGGTGAGGGTAGAGAGCCTTGAGCGGCTGGAGCTGATCGAGCCAGCCGTAGTCAGTCTCCTCCAGCACTACGATATCAGGTTGCTCTTGCTTGATGAGCTCGATGACCTTTGTCGGGGAACCAAGGTTCGTGTTGACATTGATCAAGAGCGCCTTGTGTGAGTCGTGGTTTGGGACAGGAGAGCGTCCAGTGAGATGAGGGGCGACGGTGATGATATTAGTCAGCATCACGGCGGAGGCCAGCAGAGCTAAGACTGGGCGACGCATCATCCAGAGGGCGATCGCAATGAGAATGGAGACGACCGCGTATTGGAGCCGAAAGTGGGAGAAGAGATCGCAAAACCAATGGTATCTACCGAGAAAACCGAGGAGGGTAAAGATCGCGGCTAATGCCCCCAGTCTGATGGTGATGCCAAGGTAGTCAGGACGAAGGGTGAAGTAGTTGCGAATGTGAGGATGCATTAACTAAAGTGTGGTTTGTTTGCCAAATTGGTGCAATAATTTTGTTTTGTCTTTTGATGTTGATCTGCCTAGGGTGCTGGCATGTGGAATCTACGATATTGGATATGGAGCAGCCTCTTATTAATAGGAGCGTATGGTGAATCGGCGCTACTAGAGACCTTAGAAACCGCGACACGGGGAGAGATCTATCTACTCTCGCATAAGCCGTTAGACGGAGATGGCGAGCGGTTCTTAGTCGCTCCTATGAAGGAGGAAAGAGAGATTCTTGAGGGGGTGCCCCTAACGGAAGAAGACTTCGAGTTTGTGCGTGGTGCCTTCCTAGAAGAGTTGGCAAAGGAGACGGAGAGTGTGGGCATGTATAAGCATATGCCGATTCATGCGATCCGGTTCTACGATGCTAATGGGGCCGTGGTCTACGAGACGAGCATCTGCTGGATGTGCCGTAACATCTATGTCCCTGAGGAGGGGACGGCTCGTTGGCGTGAGTTTTACCATCGAGAGCTGAAGAAGTTCTTCATGCGGCAGCTCCCCATTCCTCCTGAGGTTATCATGGAGTTTCGTGCCAAAATGGGCATGTAGGGGGGCGTGCTCTCCGCCCGCCTAGGGGACGGAGAGGTCAGTATAAGACAGACTAGAGAGTGTGGAAGAAGGTGTCCTCTGGCTGGAGGGACTTCACAAACTCAGTCATGAGGTCTGCCGTGTGCATGATGTCCGTAGGATCTGCTGTCTCTACCACAGAGTGCATACAGCGGAGTGGGAGTGAGACTAAGCCACTAGGTACCCCATCACGAGAGACAAAGATACTATCGGTGTCTGTACCTGAGTATCGGCTGGAGGACTCATGCTGGAGCGGGATCTCAGCGGATTCGGCATTATTCATGAGACGTTCGACTACGAGCGGGTGGTTACAGGTGCCGTGTGAGACGGTCGGGCCTTTGCCTAGTTTGACAGTACCGTGGGTGGCATTACAAATACCTGGTGTGTCGGTCGCGTGAGTGACGTCGATACAGAGAGCGACATCTGGCTGGAGGCGATGGGTCGCCATGGTTGCTCCGTTGCCTCCGATTTCCTCTTGTACGGCATTGAGACAGACAACGGTGAACTCTGGTTGTTCGCCTGATTCCTTGAGTTGTTTGAGTACCTGAGCACAGATGTAGCCGCCGATTCGGTTATCGATGGCGCGTGAGACGAGCTTGCCATTGAGCTCGAAGGGACCCTCGGCGTAGACCGCAGGGAGGCCGACACGTAGCCCTAGTTCCTCTGCTTCCTTACGAGAACTGACTCCGACGTCGACCCAGAGCTCGTGAATCTTAGGTGACTTTTCGTTACCGAGAGAGTCCTTACGGAGGTGGATTGCCGTGTTGCCGATAATGCCGGTGACGTCACCCTTAGGGCCTAGGATACGGATTTGGCGACCACGTGCGGTAGCGCAGTCACTACCGCCTACTCGGTCGATGCGGATGAAGCCTTCATCGGTGATCTGCTTGATGATGTACCCGATCTCGTCTGCGTGAGAGGAGAGCATGACGACCTTATCGGTTTTCCCTTTGACGGTCGCCCAGGTCGATCCATAGGCGTCACACTGTACCTCATCAGCATACTGCTTCACGAAGTCAGCCCATACGCGCTGGCCAGGCATCTCGAAGCCTGTAGGGCTCGGAGTCTCGAGGAGGTTAAAGAGGAATTCTTTGTCTGGTAAGTTCATGTTGTCTTTAGTGTTCAGTTTGGTTAGTGGTAAAAAAAGTTATGTTCTCGTTACTAGCGACATTATTCGGCAAGCGTAACCCAGTAGGGTGGACGGAAATCTATGTGCAGGAGTTAGAGGCGGCGCGTCAGTTCTATGAGACGGTGTTCGAGGTAAAGTTACAGAAGCTTGAGAGTCCTACGGATGACCCTATCGAGATGCTGATGTTCCCTGGTAACCCGTTCCAAGCGGGGTCTCCGGTAGCGCTTGTGAGAATGGATGGGGTGTCATCTGGTGTGGGAGGGACGGTAAGTTATTTTTCGTGTCGGGATTGTGCTGTGCAGCAACAGCGGTTCGTGGAGCTAGGCGGTACTGTGGAGCGCGAGAAGTTTTCGATAGGTAAGCATGGTTACATCGCTCTGGTGAAGGACCTGGATGGAAATCTGATCGGTCTGCATTCGATGCGATGAGCCACGAGTGACCGTGCGGCATCGTGAGTTTCTCTCGGAGAGATGATGCCCCTCTAGGTCCTGGTGAGAGGCTAGAAGTTACCTGGGCGATCTGAGAGCTTACGTTCTGTCGCCTTCTTCTTCTGTTGCGCAAAGGGGTCAAATGGAATCGAGCCCGTGACGGTAACGGAGCCATCAGCAAAGGAGAGCAAGCTCGGATCATTGACTGCTCCAGGCTTATGGTAGCTGCGTTTAATGATCTTGCCTGTAGGGTCTACGACGACGTGCGTATAGGTGAGTTGCGTGATAAGGTAGAGTAGGTGGAGGTTATTATTCGCATCGAGAGCGGCGCTCGGAGTCTTCGTCATGATGACTTGGCTAAGCGGTTGGCAACTGTAGACCTGCTTAGTATCAGAATCAATAATCTTGGTGTAGATGTCAGACCTCTCGGAGCCATTGAAGACCATCACCTGATAGGTACGCGCGGTGTTGTTCTGAGACATACCGATGGATTGGTTGTAGAGAACGCGCCCATTGCTGACGAGGAAGGAGGATGATTGCGACTTGAGTGCCATGCCGTCTTGGCCAGGTAGCTTCACATAGGCTGAGACACGATACTTACCATAGCGGGTCAGGTCATAACTGTTGCTGATGGTGATCTTACGCTTGAGTGTCTGTCCGGCATGGAGCTCGAGGGCTTGGTATACTGGTGGCTCTCCATTGTAAGGAAGGAGGTCTCCATGCTGGTCTGTGATGTCAAAGTCGAGCCAGTTACTGCGCTTGGCTCCCTTGAAGAATAGGGTGCGACCTGAGCGGTTCGTAATAGAGATCTCAACAGCTATGTCCTCATAGGCGACGAATTGAGATTTGACGGGTTTGAGTGAAATATTGAGCTGCGCATGTAGGCTGCTGACAAGTGCGAGGATGATGATGAGTGGTCTCATAATTATTGGGTAGGAGGGAGTAAGAGGTTATCGTAATTGATCATAGAGCCATCTTGGCCAAAGGGGTTTCGTTGAAGTTCTTGCTGCTGTAGTGTATTGAGGAGGAGGCGAGGCCATGCGACTTGGTCGATGATTTCGTCGTTATATCTGAGCTCGATTAAGTACCCATGGTAGGCTCTCGCTCCTAGAGAGGCTAGGTCTTTGGACTTGCGAGAGCGTGGTAGGTAGTAGGTGGCACTGAGGAACTCCTCACCATTGTGGTTCCAGTCCTGAGAGTTGCGCTGCCATTGAGTCGTGACTTGGTTACTGGGGAGGGCGGGGACGACTTCGTCATTGAGTGAGTCGTAGGTCTTGATGGACACTTGGACGAGCTTAGGGTCGATGTCAGCAGATGGATCAGCGATGAGGGGGAAGGTGAGGGTCACCTTTTCTCCAGCAGTGACTGAGGGGTCGACGAACTCATCGACATGGCCAATGATGAGACGCTCTCGATAACTGTCTCTGGATCCGTATCCATCTCGGAGCTTCCTCGCGGCGATCGAGTAGAGTGGTCCAGCGGCGGTCACGCCTTGGTCAAAGATAAATTCATACAGGGTCGTAGCCTTACTATAAATTCCCATGAATTCATACATTTCGGCGAGTTGGTATCGCGCGTGAATACTCTGAGGGTAGAGGCGTAGAGTTTCGTTTAGCTTGAGCGCGACCACTCGCATGTCACCTGACATCCGGGCCTTGCGTGCGGCGAGAAGGAGGTCGCGTTCCTTTCTGCTACTGACGCTGGGGGTAAAGGTGAAGCTCTCTAGCTGAGGTAAGGTAGGGGTACGGAATCCTTCGGGAAGCGGAGGGAGTTCTGGTAGTGGTTGGTATGTAGGCAGCGCAGGGAGGCTGGGTGCGACTACGGTGTTCTCGGGCTGTGTGTCTTGTGGCGTGAGGTATGTATAGAATCCAGAGAGGAGGAGGCCGAGTTGCAGCAAACAGAGGATGATCGTGATACCGAAAAGCCATTTCGGGACCTGTATCATATTTTTTTTGAAGGGTTTGTTGCGCATACTTTTGTGAATTTGGCCAGATCTGGAGAGTTCGTCACTTATAAAAACGATATAATTTGAATTTTGTTCATTTAAGAAAGGTGATTTCTTTCGCTTGATCTCTGTATGGGCATGGCGTAATGGAAGCACCAGTGGACACCCTAGGAATCAACACAGAGAATCTGAAGCCGGCCGAACTCCTCGCACTAGTGGAGCTCCAGGGGGCGATCTTGTTCGATAGTGTTGGGAACTTTCCTAGTAACTATCAGGTTCCACTATCGATCTTGGCCATCTCGCCGAGTAAGGTCTATCGAGGTCATATCTCTAATGTGCAGGAACTGGAGTCTCTCCTGAGAGAGGACAGTCCCTCTCAGGACTTGGGGTATCCTACGGGTGGACTAGCGGGATGGGTGGATTATGATGGTCATTACACCTTCGGGTATTACGAACGATTCTGGGTCTACAATGAGGAGTCAGAGGAGTGGATTCAGTACGGGAATGAACCAGTGCTGTCATCTGCGACCAAACAGGTCGTGCCTGAAATGGGGCCATGGGCAGCGAAGACCTCGAGACAGGAATACGTGAGTGCCGTCTCACAGGCTCAAGAGTACATCGCGGCGGGACATATCTATCAGGTGAACCTCGCTCAGCGTTTTAGTACTGTAATGGAGGAGGCCGTAGATCTCTACCCTCTCTACCAGAGACTGCGTGAGGAGTCACCAGCTCCGATGGCGTGCTATGGACAACTAGGACAGGTGGAGCTCCTGTGTTCCTCGCCTGAGACGTTTTTGAAGATGAGTAGCCAATTGGTCGAGACGAGACCGATCAAAGGGACTAGCCCTCGGTTCGCCGATCCTGAGCAAGATAATCTCTCTGCATACCAGCTAATGAGCTCTGAGAAGGAAAAGGCCGAGCTCCTCATGATCACGGACCTGCTCCGGAATGATCTGGGACAAGTCTGTGAATACGGCTCCGTCATGGTGGATGAGCTCCTCAGCGTGGAGAAGCTAGAACAAGTCTATCACATGGTATCGACGGTCAAAGGGACATTACGTGATGAGGTGAGTCATCTCCAAGTACTGCAGAGGTGTCTGCCGGGAGGTAGCATTACTGGTGCACCTAAGCTGCGCGCGATGCAGGTGATCGATGAGTTAGAGCCCTGTAAGCGAGGGCTCTATACGGGAGTCGCGGGGTATCTCGGTCATAATGGTGAAAGCCAGTTCAATATTATCATTCGTTCTCTGATCCGTGAAGGAGATCAAATCCACTATCATGTAGGGGCAGGGATCGTGGCTGACTCTGTGCCAGAGAAGGAATATGAGGAAACTCTGGTGAAGGCGGAAGGAATTAGACGTGCTTTGGCTACGTGAGTGGGGGTTTTATTTGTTCTTTTTTGTCCTTTTTGTTGATACGTTTATATTTTGTATTGATTGATTTATTTTGTTTAGTAAAGTGATTGATTTTTAGCGAGGGCTGTCAGTTGGTGTTGAGTTGCCATGAAAAACCGCTATTTTTTGCTCTTAGGGATGACCAGCAGTATGTGCTGCATGAGTCAAGGTGCCTTACTATTGACCGCAATATATGATGGTTATGGGAGTAGTCCCAAAGGGGTGGAGGTCTATGTCATGGAGACTGGAGCGTATGAGGGGTACACATTAGATATCCAATCGAATGCGAATACGACATGGATGACGGGGTACACCTTTGATACGACGATCTACAGTGCAGGACAGTTTCTCTATGTGACGAGTACTCCTACAGCGGTGGAATTGGTGAGTATGTCAGGTGTTATTATTGATGACGGTTCGTTCACGATGAATGGAGATGATCGAGTGCGGCTGACGAATGGGGGAGAGACGATAGATCAATATGGGGTTACTGATCTAGATGGGACGGGCGAGGACTGGGAATATCTCGACTCGTATGCGGTCAGGAGTACGGGCCAGGCATGGACTGGGAACTTTGAGCTCAGCGAGTGGTCAGTGGCACCAGTGAATAGTCTGAGTAGCAGTAATAGTGGACTCACCAGTGCGCTGGGCAGTTATACCATCCCTGAACCAGCGGTTCATGTCATGGGGCTTGTGGGGCTCGGGATCTGCTGTCGCAGACGCAGAGCTGAACTGCGAGAGGGCTCTGCATGAGTAGAATCACGAAAAAAAAGCGATAAGGTGTTTGCAAGAACGGGGTGACAGTGTAATCGAGGGGCAAGATTTTATAAACATCACATGAGAACACATCACTGTAACGAACTACGAGCAGCAGACGCAGGGAAAACCGTAACACTAATCGGTTGGATCAATACCGTACGTGACCAAGGTGGAGTCATCTTTGTTGACCTTCGTGACCGTGAGGGAGTAACGCAGTGTGTCTTCCGTTCTGAGGTCTCACCTGAGGCGGCAGAATTAAGCCATAAGCTCCGTGCAGAGGATGTGATCCAAGTCACAGGTGAGTGTGCGATGCGTCTCAAAAGTGATGAAGTTGATACAACGAATGCGAGTCTCGAGACTGGTGAGATCGAGATCGTCGTCTCAGAGCTCAAGATCGTAAACAAGGCTGAGGTTCTCCCATTCCAGCTAGACAAGGAGCTCTCCAATGAGGACCTCCGTATGAAGTACCGTTACCTCGACCTACGTCGTCCACGTATGGCGGATAACATGAAGAAGCGTCACCGTGTAGCGAAGGCGACTCGTGATTACCTCGACGATAACGGATTCATGGAGATCGAGACTCCGATTCTCTCTAAGTCGACGCCAGAGGGCGCGCGTGACTTCCTCGTGCCATCACGTCTGCAGGCTGGTGGGTTCTATGCTCTCCCGCAGGCGCCTCAGCAGTACAAGCAACTCCTCATGGTAGCGGGGATCGAGCGTTATTTCCAAATCGCTAAGTGCTTCCGTGATGAGGACTTACGTGCGGATCGTCAGCCTGAGTTCACTCAGATCGACATGGAAGCATCATTTGTTGATCAGGAGGACATCATCGGATTGATCGAAGGTCTCCTTGGTCGTGTGTTCAAAGAGTCAATCGGTGTCGATATCCCAGCTAAGTTTGAGCGTCTGACGTTCCAAGAGGCCATGAATCTCTATGGATCTGATAAGCCAGATCGTCGATTCGGCTACGAGATGGTGGACCTTTCGGACACGTTCGAGAACTGTGAGTTCAAGGTATTCTCAGGAGCGATTAAGAATGGTGGTGTCGTGAAGGCGATCAATGCGAAAGGCTTTGCTGGTATCTCAACCGGTCAGATCGATGCGCTCACCAAGCTCGCTCAGGAACATGGAGCGAAGGGGCTCGCATACATTCAAGTACGTGGTGAAGAGCGTGACACATGGAGATCTCCATTCGTGAAGCGCCTTACCGACGAGGAGCTCAATGAGATGAAGGAGCGCCTCAATATCGAGCCAGGTGACCTTATTCTCTTTGCTGCCGATCAATGGCAACCAGCATGTGAAGTACTTGGTCGTATTCGTCTAGAGGTGGCTGAGCTCCAAGAACTCCTCAAGGGGAACGAAGAGTTGAACTTCCTCTGGGTAACAGAGTTCCCACTCGTGGAGTACAATGAAGAAGATGATAAGTGGCATGCAGTACACCACCCGTTCACTCGTCCCGTGAAGGAAGATGAGGAGAAACTCAAGGCTGGTCAACTAGAAGGTCTCCGTGCCCAGGCATATGATGTCGTCCTCAACGGTTACGAAATCGGTGGTGGATCGATCCGAATCCACGAAGCTGACCTCCAAGAGGCGATGTTCGATGCGATCGGAGTAACGCAACAGGAGAAGGAAGAAATGTTTAATCACATTCTGGACGCATTCAAGTACGGCGCACCTCCACACGGTGGGGTAGCACTAGGACTTGACCGTCTTGCTATGCTCGTCTGTGGCGAGGACTCAATCCGTGAGGTAATGGCCTTCCCGAAAAACAACAAGGGAATGGACCTCATGACAGACAGTCCAGCTCAGGTAGATCCTAAGCAACTTCGTGATCTCCGTATCAAAACGGTAGAGAAGAAGAAGGAAGACGCATAAT
>WTJZ01000146.1 GCA_011524615.1 Akkermansiaceae bacterium
CATAGTTCGGATCCGTGGTGTTGATCTCACGATCCCAGTCATAGGAGAATCCGATCGCTTTGAGTTGGTTGCGGAAGTTCTCGGTGTTCGCCTCGGTCGTGATGCGTGGATGTTGGCCTGTTTTGATGGCGTACTGCTCAGCAGGGAGACCGAAGGCATCCCATCCCATTGGGTGGAGAACGTTGAAGCCCTTCATGCGCTTATAACGCGCAATGATGTCGGTCGCAGTGTATCCCTCTGGGTGACCTACGTGGAGACCTGCGCCTGATGGGTAAGGGAACATATCGAGGACGTAGTACTTAGGCTTACTCGCGTCAAAGTCCTCGTCACCTGGGTTAGCGGTGCGGTAGGTCTTGTTCTCGTCCCAGTAGGATTGCCACTTAGATTCAAATTCGTCGAATGGGAATGGTTTTCTCATGATTTACGTTTTGTGGTAGGTAAAAACATGGCGAGCGAGAGGATGCGATATTTTTTTAGTTGATTTTGGAATTGCTCGACAGAAAGGAATTGAGGCGTAACTTAAGGTACTAATGGATCAGGATTGGGCGTTTATAGGAACAGAGAAGGATACGGTACTCATCGCGGAGGGCCCTTTTCAGAAGGTGTCAGCGTGTCCGATCGGTCAAACCGCGGTCTATAAGAATAACTTCGACCTCTCAGACCCTACGCCTTGGCATATCCCACACCGTCTCTATGAGGCGACGAGAGAGGAGTTGGCGGCACAGTTTTCTACTCGCCCCATCCATTCTGATTGGGTCACGCCAGACGCGGACTCCTTTGCACAGGTGTTTGAGTCTATTCAGGCAGAGATCCAAGCTGGGCGCCTGAAGAAATCGGTGCCGGTAGTGACTGAGAGGGTACAGGCTCCAGCAGGAACACTGTCACAGTTCATTTCCGCTATTGCTCAAATGCCGGCTGGCGTGCATCCTTACGGATTCTTCACAAAGGAAGGGGAGGGGCTTCTCGGTGCTTCTCCAGAGTTTCTCTTTAGCTCGTTCGAGGGAAAGGTGAAGACTATGGCGCTCGCGGGCACGGCTCGTGCCGAGGATCAAGCCATCTTCACTGTGGATCAAAAGGAGATTCAAGAGCATGAATTCGTTGCTCAGACCCTGCTCGATACCCTCACTCCGCTAGGAATGACCAGACGTCATGCCAGACAGGTGGTGAATCTGGGGCCGATTGTCCACTTCCAGACCTTGATCGACGTGGAACTCTATCGTAGTATGAAGCCAGATGAAATCATCAGGGCTCTCCATCCTACTCCTGCTCTAGGCCCGCTACCGCGAAATTTGGACAACTTGGCGCAATTGGGAATGTGTCGTGACGCATTAGGGTGCCCCGAAGAATTCGGAGCTCCGTTTGGGATATACCATGCAGGCCGATTGGAATTGTTAGTGGCCATTAGAAACCTCTTTTACTCCTCTGGTGAGTTAATAATACCCTCTGGATGCGGGGTTATTAGTGAATCTCGACTAACGAATGAGTGGAGAGAGTTGAAAATTAAACGCGAGTCAGTGAAGCGTCTTTTTGGATTACTATAAAAGATGGATGTCAATGATAGTATTTTTAATGTCTTACTATCTGCGACATTTTGTTTTTAATATGCTTTTGGTTGGTCGAAATTAGTTCCTATCAGAGTGACCTAATATTAGGGTAGCGTTGCCTATGAAATTAATCACATTATTTATGTGTACGGGGATCTCGTATACATCTGCAGCAACGTTGTTTGCTAACTATGACTTCGCTAACAATGATGGGGTCTCTACTGTTACTGGTGGAGAATTCGGCGTAACAGCGAATGACTTGACCATTGATATCGTTCAATTTGATACGATTACTCCCTTTGCCAATAACCGATTGGAGATTTCGGCCGCTGATACGGACACAGCTACTAGTGCAGCTGGACCGGATTACTTCGAGTTCTCTCTGGACTTCTCTGGAGCGGAGGAGGTGACTCTCTATACGGTCAATATCCAAGTGAATGGAACTCAGTTATATGGTTCTATTACAGATATTACATTGTATGCGAGTACTGATGGTTTTGTCACATCTGAGTTAGTCGCTAACTACGATACAGTGTTGGAGCAGGATGTGGATCAAGATATTACGTTTGGTCTTGGAGGAATGAGTGATCGTACCTTTGAGAATGGCGAAAGTGTGACCTTTAGAGTCGAATTAAAAGACATTCACGGTCTGGCGTCACGAACCTACCGCTTTGATAATCTCCAAGTCTTTGGGATTCCTGAGCCTAGTAGTGTGGCATGTCTTGGTCTCGGAGGCCTCGTGATGGTGGCTAGAAGAAAGAGAGCGTAATAAGCTCATCTTACTGACATCATCGAGCTTGTATCCAATTCTTTGGATATGAGCTTTTGTCGTTTATTGCACTCTAAGCGACAAACTATTTGTTAGAAATTGACATTTTGAGTAAGATTAATCTTGAAAAATGTACTAAATTTGCTAAATTAGAAAAACCAATGAAATTAACTACATTACTTACTTGTATGTTCGTAACTGGTGCGCAAGCCGTTACGATGTTTGCTAACTATGACTTTGCCAACAATGACGGCGTTTCTGCGGTCACGGGGGGAGAGTATAGCGTTACTGCTAATGATCTCACGATAAGTACTACCCAGTTTGACTTCAGAACACCAATCGCTAACAACCAAATAGAAATATCTGCTGCGGACACAGATGGAACCACGAGTGCCGCAGGTCCGGATTACTTCGAGTTTTCGCTAGATTTTTCAGGTCAGGAAGAGGTGACACTCTACACAGTCAATTTACAGGTCAATGCTACTCAACTATTTGGATCACTAACTGATATTACGTTGTTTGCTAGTACGGATGGCTTCGTGACATCTCAATTAGTTGACAACTATGATACTGTGCTAGAAAATGGGGTAGATCAGGATATCGTTTTTGGTCTTGGTTCCATGACGGATCGTACCTTTGAGAGCGGAGAGAGTGTCACATTTAGGGTAGAGCTTAAAGATATTCATGGTTTGACGTCTCGAACCTATCGATTCGATGATATTCAAGTATTCGGCATTCCTGAGCCTACAAGCCTCTCGCTACTAGGTCTTGGAGGTCTAGTGCTGGTTGCTAGGAGAAAGCGTGCCTAGCACGTATTATCTTAACAGGTTTAATAGAGCTTGTATCCAATTCATGGGTACGAGCTTTTTTTGGTTTGAACCAATGATCAATTAGAGATTAGCTGAGAGGATGAATCGATTACTAGCGGTAGAGGCATTGGGAGCTGTCTTACAACAGAAGTGGGAGGACGCGAAGAAGGCGTTCGATACTTCACGGGCAGGGGCGACGAGCGGAGAGGTGAAACAGGAGAGTAAGTATGATACTAGAGGGATCGAAGAGGCCTACCTCGCGCATGGCCTCTCTAATGCCGTGCGCGAGGCCGAGCGAGCGATTCGTGACCTAGAAGAGGCCGCGGCCAAGGAGGTCAAAGAATCTGTACAGGTCGGAAGCCTGGTCGGGTGCAAGCGCGATGGAGAGACAGTTTACTTTTTCCTGTCTGCTTCCGGTGGTGGGATCGAGGCTCAGGTAGAGGGTGTCGAAGTCACCATCATCAGCCCTGAATCCCCATTAGCACAGAAGCTCATGGGAGCCGGGGAAGGCAAGCGTGTCGGCCCCCTCCAGATTACTTCTGTAGGGTAATGGGTTTTGGCGTTAGACCTTTTATTCTTGATTCAGTGAGGTGAACCGTAAGGCGCAATAAAGCAGGGCGATTTGTTCATCAAAAGTCCTTTTCTTTTTCTTTGC
>WTJZ01000049.1 GCA_011524615.1 Akkermansiaceae bacterium
GCAACCTAAGGGAGGCGCGCCCACAGGCGATCCTGATCCCGCTCCGCCTCTATCAACGTGAGGAAAAGGCGGGGCGTTACGTTCGGCGGGATATTGGCTCCGCCTAAGCATAGGCCCGCCCTTATCTGGGCTGGGTTGATGAAATTTGAGAGTTAAATGGAGACTTGGCGAGTCCGACTTTTCACAAAATTTGATGCGCGTCAGTATATCATCAAGCAACAACGTCCTTACCCCATTAAGGGCTCAATAACCCCAGTAGAGTCCCCGAACTGTTCGTCATGAATGCCCATCCCATTTAAGAGACTTAGCCACAGGTTACAGAGGGGCGTATCTTCTTCTTTCATCACGATGTTTTGCCCCTGAGCAAAGTTCGCGCCACCGCCTGCGACGAGTGAAGGACAGTTGTAGAGGTTATGGTTGCTACTGAGATTACTGCCAAACGTGATCACTGAGCTATCAAAGAGAGATTTGCCATTCGCCTCCTTCGTATTCTTAAGCTTATCAAAGAACTCGGCGAGCAACTCTGAGTGCGCCTTATCCTTCACTTCAGATGAGATCTTTCGCTCATCATTATGCTCAGAATAATGGCTCACCGCATGAGATGTATGACTGATCTTGAGACTCCTGAGGAAGGCATCCGCGGGTAATCGATAACTCATCACTCGAGTCGCATCGACCTGCATCGCCGCTACCATCAAGTCATACATAATCCTAATCTCATCCTTCCCTTGGAGAGAGGCTGACGGCTCTTCTATCTCTTCAGAAGGAAACTTCTTCGGTACGCCGATCCAGCTATCCTCCTTAGCGATCTGCACCTCTATATCACGGATAGACTGTACATACTCCATTAACTTCTCCTTATCGGAGTGATTAATCTTCGTCGCCATGGACTTAGCGTCTGCATAAACGGTATCGAGTATACTACGTCTCTCGATCAAGAGCTGCTGCTGCTCCTGTACCGATATCTTTGGGTTAGAAAAGAGTTTGTGAAACACCGTGTTCGGCGAATTCAATGATGAAAGGGGTTTCCCCTGCTCATCCCATGCCAGAGAGAGGCCTGGTCCATGCCCCGCCCCAGGATGATTCGAATCTCGTGACGAGAACTCTAGTGACGTAAACCGCGTATGCTTACCAAAATGCCTTGCCGCTACCTGGTCAACTGAGATCGTATTATGAAAGCTCTTGCCTGCTACTGCATATTGATTCGCTCCCGTCAGCCAAAAGGTACTCCCCGCGTGTCCATTCCTAGAATACTGATGGGTTAAGTTCTGAATAATTGAGAACCCCTCCTTATGTCGTTCTAGCGGAGCAAGCCCAGCCGGTAGCGCATACCCGCGACCGACATCGTCCATGTCCGGAAACCAAGAACTCTTAGTCATCCCGAAGCCCGTCCCTAGGAAGACCATCCGCTTCGCCTCGCTCGTCGCCTTGAGAGATTTAGCCGCTGGACCTGCCATCAGGGACTCCAAGAACGGTAAAGGGATCATTGCTAAGCTACTACCGAGAAAGCGTCGTCTGCCAATGTTAGGTAAATTCATAAGTCTGTAGGGTCGTGGGTTATTTGGCTTGGAATTGAGGAGAGAGAACGACCCGTTGGATAATCTCCTTCAGGATATAGCCTCGTTGAGATGAGGCTTTAACAATTTCATCCGCTAGCTCCTCGTCAACAAATTGGAATTTACGCCCCAAGCTGTAGGCAATAAGTTCCTCCGTCAAAACTCTCGCAAATTTATCCTCCTTCTGTGCCACTCTCTGGCGCAATCCATAGAAGTCCTGGAAGGGAACATCAAAGGGTAACGCCCCTGACGAATCGATAGGAATTCTATTCTGACTCTCTCCCACGACTTGCTCCTCTCTCCAGAGTCCTACTGCATTGAACTGCTCTAGCCCCATCCCTACAGGGTCGATGTATTTATGACATTGATGACACTGCGGGGCCTTTTGGTGGATCTCGATTAATTCCTTAGGAGTGAGGTTTGCCTCCTTGATCTCATCTAGTTGAGGGACATTCGGGGGAGGTGGAGGCGGTGACATATTGATCAGGTGTCGCAGCACCCATGCTCCTCTCATAATCGGTGACGAGTGAGTACCGTCAGACCCCAATCCTAGGATAGCCGCCGTTCCGAGTAGTCCTCCGCGGGGCTCCTTATTGGACACATTCACACGTTGAAAGCGCCCTCCTGGCTTGATCCCATCTAATCCATAATAATCAGCCAACACATCATTAATGATCACATAGTCTGCATCCAATAATGCCTTAGCTGGCTGATCTCTCAAGATAGTATAGAGGAAGGTCTGCAACACCTCTTCCCTCGCAGACTCCATCACTGCACGGTCCAGCGTAGGATACTTCTCCTTGTCAAAGGTGAAGATTCCGTAGCGTCCTAATTCTAACCATTGGTGACAGAACCCCTCTACAAAGTTCATCGCTCGTGGATCTGCCAACATTCTCTCCACCTGTTTAAAGAGTACCATCTTATTGGTCAGCTTACGCTGGTCAGCCACCTTCAGGAGTTCCTCATCAGGAGGACTACTCCACAGAAAGTAGGCGAGACGAACTGCCAGCTCACGAGGGTGTGTCTGCTTCCCTCCAGACGTCTCTCTCATGTAGAGAAAGCTAGGGGATGAGAGCAGCACCGCCATTGGCTTAATCAGCGCGTCTTCCACACTCATCCCTTTGGCTCGGTATGTCTCAAAGAGCTCCACTAGCTTCTTATGCTGAACCGGATCGATCCGATTCACCCGATAAGCTCGATCTGCCAACTTGCTAATCACATCCTTCGCATAGGCAGATTCACTCATGTTAGCAGGCTTCTCATAGACGATCTCTGCTAGCTGGGGCGTGAACCCAGTCTCTACCTCCGAGACCTCGACCTCGACCCAATCAAGCCACACCCCCACCGGAGTGTAGGGCTTATCCTTAGTCCCACTCCATTTAGTCGCCCCACGCTGATAACAGCGGAGAGTCGCCCTGAACTCTAGTCGTTCATAATCAATATCATCGACTTCTATCTCGATGATCTCTGGATTTACCGCATCAGCAGTGAACTTATATACCCCTGCAGATTTGGAGACATGATTGATAGGGTCTCTTGCTGTCAGTTGCACATAATTGAAATCAGGGTGCACATCCTTAAAGGCGCCCCCCCGCATCCGTACTGTAACCTTCTGACTAGGGTGGAGGTCTACAGATTGGAAGACGACCTGCATCGGCCCCTGAATCTCCATGATCCGTGCCAAAATCGAACCGTCATGCAACTCAGGAGTATCGATGATACGACCAAATAATTTACTCAGATTTTTGTACCCGTCCTTCTGGTAATGAGGGAGGGCCACCCTCTGCAGACCATACTCGGCCTTCTTTGAATTCGGCGCCTTATCCTTCAGGAACTTTTCGCACCCCTCGTAGAGTTTTGCGTAATGTTCATGGTATTCTTTCACCTTCTCATAAGAGTGCTGACGCTCAGCCTCCTCTCTCCTCACTACCTTAGGTAGTGGACCTCGCGCCTTCATCCCTCTCTTGAGCGCATCTTCTGCGGCTTTCAAATAGTTCTCAAACTGCCCACTCGACATGAATAAGGACGCTCCCTGTGTATCAAAACTCCCTTCCACTTCATCACTTGGCAGAGCTGAGACATCGGGTCTCACACCGATGACATACTCCATCGTATTGCGATACTCCCTTCTGTTCAGACGGCGCATGGTGATCTTACCACCGTCCTCAGCATGAACCTTACGAGCCCTCACCATCTTATAAGATAGCTCTTGTAAGAAGTCAGCCTTCTCCTGGTCTGATGGCTGGAGCTCATCTTCTGGTGGCATTTCGCCAGAATTCACGACATCGAGCACCTCTTGCCATACCTCAGCAGTCGTCAGGTCAGCACCCATGTTAAAGTCTAGGTTCTCTAAATCTACGCGCCCCTTCTTAAGGGTCTCATCATGACAGTCGTAGCAGTACTTATCAAAGAATCGATCCGCCCTCTTTGACATAATGACTTCTTGCACCTCTGCCGCGTGCGCTAATCTCATGCTGCCACAAGCAAGAAGTAACGCCATCACCTGTATCGTCTGAGTTCTTATGCGATCCATCATTCTATCATTATGCTGCCTTTCTCCATTCTTGGGTAAAATTAATCATTTTTCATCTTATTCTATTTCCAAACGCTTAAACACATAAAAGTGAGAAAGAATTTTCAAAAAGCATCAAATTAAAATAAAAGGTAGCATAGTCGCGCCTTAACAGCATATAATTTCTGCTAACTATGAGTAACGATACGAGCTACAGCTTATTAGAAAAAGCAATCCATACCGACAATGATGGAGCCTGGACCGAATTAGACTCCCGTTACCGTGCGTTCATCTGCCATATTATCAGAAGCTTCCAAATCTCTGATAACGACTTTGATGACCTCGTACAGCAGGTCATGATCAAGTTGATGAATAGCCTCAAGTCGTACGACCGTGAGAAGGGGCAGTTCCGTAACTGGCTCGCAGCTCTCGTCAGAAGTAAGTGCCTCATGTACTTCAGAACCCAAAAGAAAGAACTCAAGCATAAGGATGCTCTCGAGAAACAGGCAAACCTCGCTACGGAAGATGAACCCTCAAAAATTGATTCTTGGATCGCGAGTGAATGGGAGGACTATGTCAGTACGATCGCTCTTGATCGAGTCCGTGAGAGCTACCGAGGCAAATCGGTAGAAGTCTTTGAAATGCTCCTCGAGGGCATGACTATCGAGGAAGTCATGGAGAAGACAGGCCTCACCCTCCAAACTGTCTACACGATGAAGGCGCGAGTCAAAAAGAGCGTCATGTTCGAGATCAGATCCGTTGTAAGAGATTTAGAAGGACGCTAGGCCACCTCTACACTGCCGCTGACAGTATGAAAAAGTTACGGGGACTCTATCAGGAAGCTCTGAATGAAGATGACAACTATGATCTCATTCCTCTCTTCCACGAGTTAAAGGATACTCATGAACCGTATCTAGAAGCGGATCTAATCGGAGAGGGCGCGCTCAAGCAGGTACTCAAAACATACGATACCAGAGCCGCCCGCTACATCGCACTAGCCAAGCCCAGGACAGGCCTAGACATTAAGTTCTACGACATCTTCATCCATGAGGCTCGGATCACTTCTGCCCTCCAGCACCCCAACATTATCAAGGTCCATGATGTAGGTATCACAGAGGACAATCTGCCCTACTTCACGATGGATCTCAAGGCGAATAAGACCCTAGAGTCTCTGAGTTCCCACTCAATCCATATTAACGAAAGGCTCAATGCCCTACTCAAAGTCTGTGATGCCCTCAGCCATGCACACTCGCGACATATCATCCACCTCGACCTCAAGCCAGAGAACATCCAGTGTGATCGATTTGGGGAAGTACTCGTCTGTGACTGGGGCTTAGCCAAGTACATCGACGATCCTAAACGGAATCTCCCAGAGGGACTCAACGATGACGTACAGGGGCATAAAACCCTCATCGGCGACATCAAAGGCAGCCTCGGGTACATGTCTCCGGAACATGTCGATAACACGCACCCAAAAGATGAACGCTCTGATATCTACTCCCTCGGCTGTCTCCTCTATTACCTCCTCACAGATCAAGCGCCCTATCAAGGATCTAAGAGTGAAGTTCTAGAGCAAACCCTAGCTAGTAGTACTCCACAACTCGCCAAAAAGCTCGCAGAAGCCAAGGCACCCAAGAGTCTCTCTCTCATCGTACAAAAGGCTATGCAGAAGGAGCCGTCTAATCGATATCAATCGGTAGTGGACTTTAGAGCAGATCTCCAATCCTTTCTTTCCTTCATCCCTACTTCGCTGGAGCGCAGCAATTCGCTCAACCAGCTGTTCCTCTTCATTAAGAGAAACCAGAAATCCACCACCCTCTCAATCTTAGCACTCACCACGATCACCTTCCTATCAGTCCTTGGGAGGTCGTTAATCAAGGAGCAAGAAGAACAAGTCACCCTACAAGCAGACCAGATTGAATCTCTCAATACCAGTATCGACACCATTACTCTGCAAAAAGGAAGCCTCCAGCACTTCATCAACACCATTGGTATTAAGGACCAATTCCTCCGCAAGGTAACTGATAAGAGCATCTACAATCTCGACGAAACGCACTCTCATAAGGATGCTGTACGGTTGACCAAAGCGCTCCTAGACGGCCGCGGGTTTAATGAATCTGATAATCTAGTGTACTGTCGCGACTTAGTACACCTCGTCACACTAAACCTAAAAGCCCTCTCCTACCGTCCCCAATTCCTGAACACTGGGGCATACCGTTTATTCCGAGAGAAGCAACCTTGGTTCGATCAATATGACTTCACCGAAGATCATCGACCGAGCGTAGAGGAACTGACTTATTTCATCCAAGAGTGCCAAAAGTCAGAGCTCATTAACTTTAGATGCATGGAGGCCATCATCCGATACGACATGGATACGCGTGAGGACTTCTCGAACTATAACCAAGTCATCATCGCTCTGATCAAGTACATGAACCAAAAACATGAGTTGCAGCTAACAGAAAACAGCGCAGAGAACTCCATCACCCTCTCAGCACCAAGCCAACTCCATCTCACCTCGACTCTGGGTAAGAGATCTGTGGTTACCTACCTGAATGTAGACAATCTGATTCTGGAGCAACCGGTCTTTGATATTGCGCGATTAGATCACTTTTCCGCGACTAAGATCGACCTCAGCAACTGCGAGAAAATCATGTGCTCATCTGACGTGGTCCTCCCTCACCTAGAGGTCGTCTCCCTCCCGCAAGAACTACCATACAAGCAGTTCATTGAGAAAAAAATCACAGGATCAAAAGACTCTCCACTAACATTCCTCTACCGATAGGGAATTTGTTCGTTGAGCTCATGGCTCTGCCAACAGTGTGGTCCCGAGTATGTAAAAAAGAACGAGGCCCCACTAAGAAAGGCCTCGTCATCATATGAATACCTGAAGGCCCTCGTAAGTGACCTCAGATAAAACATTAGAGAATATTACTCATTGACCTCTAAGCGGTAGAAGAGCCTCTGGTCGGCTGATACCAGACTCACCACAGTTTCTACATCCACTGCTTCGATTGCAGATTGAGCGATCTCCCAATCGTCTCCTCCTAGGTCAGAGGATACCCATAGGGTGTAGGTCTTACCAGCTACCGTGTCGAGAGTCACATCGATGTTGCCACCATTGCGACGCACGCCTTTGAGCTTTAATCGTGATGTTCCAGCATTAGGGTCTGTACCTGCACGGTATTCCTGCCAGTTCAGTAGACCATCGAAATCAGGATCGAGATAAAGCGTAGCATCATCTCTGGAGAGCCCATTGTCCGCTAACCAAGACATAGGCACGGACTCACTCAGCAGATAGGAATCATAGAGCGTCTGAACCTGCTCAGCACTATAAGCGACATTAAATACGGTGAAGTCATCTATCGCACCCTTATAAGACTGATAGCCTAAGGCCGCTTCCGTGATCGTTCCGAGTGCGCCTGTTTTACCTGTTGCTGTAGCCACTAGCTCGGCATTCACATAGATCGACATCTCACCAGTAGTGACATTCTTGGTAAATACCCAGTGATTCCACTTCCCTTTGTATTCTGATTCGCTCGCATAGTAGCTTAAGCGATCGCCACCTGCATCCCAAAAGACATTCTCGTTCCAATAGGGTAATTGGAGATTAATCACAGTACCCGCACTAGCATCGAGCGCCTTGAATAGCGTGCCCCAAGTAGGCTGACTATCAGCCCCATAGACCCACATCGCGAGCGTGATTTGATCAGTGATACTACTAAAAGTAGTTGACGGTATATCCATCTTGGATGTTCCAGCTGCCGCAAAGTCGAGTGCATTGCCGTATACTCCATCCACGAGGGCGGCGTCAGTAATCGTCGCTGTATTGCCAGAGCTACTGTAATCAATCGCCGTAGCTCCTGAGTTGTAATCAAAGTTCCATTGACCAATCGCCCCAGTCAATGGTGTGTCTAAGGTCGTGATGACTCCCGTAGAAGCCCACACATCGCCAATATCACCAGATACCTTGAAGGTATAATAATAGGTCGAAGCCTGTGTGAGCCCTGTGAAGGTATGATTATAAATCACACTATCATCCGATGACCATGCTACTGAACTCTCCACCGTATCCCAACTAGCAGCATCTTGCCCTCCGTCAGTAGTACCGATGTAGGCCTCTACAGTATAATCGCCGTCTGGTAAGACGAACTCTGCACTCGCGCTAAAACTATCCACTCTCACATCCGTAGGGTCAATAATCTTAACATTCCCGGTGTCTACCACGCTCGTGTGTTGCTTAGTAAAGTTAGCAAACAACTCATAATCATTGGTTCCATGAGAGTGCCCTTTATTCTCGACGACCACGGTAATGTCTCCGCCTAGTGCTAAGTAACGCTCTTCTAGGATTTTGTCGTTTTCTTCATATGGAACAGCGTTATCTAACGCGCCACAGATCGATAAGATCGGAACGCCCGCAGCCGCGAGGGGCTCTAGTAAATCAATTGGGCTCTCCTTCGTTAATAAGGCTTCCGCGTCTGAGGTGTACCCGAAGGTATCCTTAAAGTATTCCCACGACCCAGCATCACCAGCAGAAGTACTATCGTTCCCTACCGCATTAGTTCCCGCAGGCCAACTGAGAACATTAAGTACCCCGTTATCAGAATATAGACTATCAATCTTATCTGGATTCGCCCACGCCCAGCGGAACATCATGAGGTTACCACGACTCATCGCGGCGGCAGAGGTCTTTGGCGAGAACCCATGTTCTTGCGTGAGATAATCATAGACGATGTCCATGGCTGCATTTCCACTAGGGTGCCCCATAAGGTTACCGGACGCGATGACGAGATAGTAACCATCTTCTACGAGACGTAAGTCGTTTTGCTTAAAGCGGTGGATCGCATCCCAGAAGACATTACGCCAGAGCCATGGCTTATGCGGGAGAGGATTATTAGGAGCAACAATGGTAATGGTCTGTCCTCCTGGCACCGGTACAACGTAACGATTAAAGCCGTTATCAAGGCTCACACGCCCAGGGAACTCGTCCGGAATGTCTCCGAGGCTCACCTTCAAGTGTTCATCCTTGAATCCCGTGTACCATGTTTGACCAATCAAGGTACTTCCAGACGCAGTCGGGTAATAATTATCATCACCGATGCTGGTCTCAAATACTTCATCTAGTGGAGTGTAGGCATCCACGTAGAGTACATTATCATTCCCAAGTGTATTAAAGGTCGCCACTACATCTTCTAGTTGTCCATTCCATAGAATCGCATTCGTACGCTCCGCCTCGACTCGTCGGTTAGGAGGAATCGCTGAGAGGTAAATCTTAGGTCGACCAATGCCTGGGAGAGCGTAGATCTCATTAATGAGAGCTTCTACTCGGACACTTGCGTTATCTAAGTCGTAACTCGTCTTCACATCTTCACTGCCGAGCATAATGAAAATATGCTTAGGCTTCACCGAGGCCAATCGTCCCGAATCCCACGCTGTCGTGAGCTGATCCCTAAATCCAGCCATCGTGCTGTCGCCCACCAAGACGTCAGGAATACATGAGTGATAATGGTAGAGGTTCGTCAACGCATCACCTCCGGTCTCAGGTAATCCATCCGTCTGGGTAGATAAGTGACCTGTAAAGCTGAACTCAAACCCATCAGCGACGAGCTGCTCATAAAGAGCTTGTCTTGGCGAAATCGTATCATCCCCATCTTCACTACCTAGTGACATCGTATCACCGATCGTCCAGATGCTCCCTAGATCCTTCTTCGCAAAGTGAATGATATCGGTCGAACTAATCCCCTCATTGACGTAGACCTCATTCCGTTCAGCATCAAGAATGCTAAGGGTGAACCCATCGATATTACCACTATCTAAGCGCGTCAAAATGCGAATTCGTTCGATCACCGAGGGCTTCCCTAAGTCGACCTCCCAATACGGATTCTCTTCTGACGCCGTATGCGTGATCGTTCCCTGCGTCCAGATTTGGTTCGTATCACCATCCACCGCTCGAAAGGACGCACCTCCATATGCGGTACTCGATTGATCAGTCGTCTTTTGGTACGCGATATTAATACCACCACTCATAACCTGCACTTCTGCTAGAGAAAGTACTCGGTTAGCTCCTGTGTAAGGTAGCTCGATTCGAACGATCTGCCCCACTTGATTCGTAAAGTCATCAATCCTTTCCGCGGCTCCATTCAAGGAACCCGCAAGCATTAATAACAAGCAATTAAATACTTTTTTCATGTTTTTATTCAACGTAAGCACAATGTGCATTCACCCATCATAATGCTAAGTCAGAGAAAACTTTGACACCTTGAGACAATTCTCATGACGTTTTCCGTCACTGTAGTGCCCCAGTCACCCTTCACGAATAATGAGAGAGCATATTCTCTCCCCATACTTTGTCTTGCCAACTAGACTCGACTCTTTCACCCTGAGAGCATGAGACTTTCCCCGACCGCAGAGCTAGCATACTGCACGAACATTCACCCCGCAGAGACTCTAGAGGAGACCTGGTCCGCACTGAAGACGCATACTCTTAAGGTACGCGACCTCTTGAGAGAGCGTGGACACCTCGCGGCAGACGCTCCGTATGCGATCGGTCTCCGTCTCTCGGCTCAAGCCGCAACAGAACTAGAGGGCCGCATCGAGGAATTTAAGTCCTGGCTCACCACTGAGAACTGTTACGTCTTTACTATCAATGGGTTCCCATACGGAGCCTTTCACGGAACACGTGTAAAGGAAAAGGTATACGCGCCGGACTGGTCTACAGCGGCCCGCCTCTCCTATACGAAGTCCATGGCTAATGTCATCTCAGCCCTCAACCCTGAAGGCCGCTCCCTGTCCGTCTCGACCCTTCCTGGTTCTTTCAAGGCATTTAATGCATATGAGCCTGCCATCTTCGTTCACCTCGTCGAGATCGCGGAACACCTAGAGCAACTCTCTGAGGAACAGGGGCAAGACCTTCACCTCGGACTAGAGCCTGAGCCTCTAGGGCACTTCGAGAATCTACAGGAGACCCTCGACTTCTTTGAGCGACTCTGGACCTATGCTCCTGATAAGGTCGAGCTGCTCAAGCGCCGCATCGGGGTCAACTACGACACCTGTCACTTTGCCCTCGAATATGAAGATTGTCACACCGCTCTTGGCACTCTGACAGCTCATGAGATCAGAATCTCTAAGATCCACCTCTCTAATGCGCTCAGCTTCGACCCTCAGAATGCTCATGCGCTCGTAGGGCTCCGTGACTTTGACGAGCCCACCTACCTCCACCAAGTCCTAGTCAAATCCCCCTCTGGACAGATCACCCGCTTCTCTGATATTCCTGAGTTTTTTGACCGTATCGAGACGAAGGGGAATGAATTTATCGAAGGACGCTGTCACTTCCATGTGCCACTGTATAACCAACCAACCGCCCCCTTTGGCACAACCCTAGAACATGCCCTAGATGCGCTGCAGTATCTGAATACTTACCCCGATTATTGTCCACACTTCGAGATCGAGACCTACACCTGGGGCGTACTACCTGAACATCTCCAACTCCCGATCGAGGAAATGATCGCCAAGGAATATGAGTGGACTCTCGCCAGCATCAAAGATTAATCTTTACCTCCCCCGCTATCACTGACAACACAGAGTTATGAAACGATACGAATGGAATGAAGAGACCGAGGACGGTCGTCGCTATTATGCAGCTATCCACCACGGAGGTCGCTGGAAGTTCAATACCACTCTACAAGAGCAATATGACTGGGACGACGACATCCCTCACACCGAGGAAATCCTCCAGACCCTACGCGGTATCCTCTGGGCTAAGTACCAGCGCCGCCGTACCACGTGGAAGATCGTCGAGAGCGTCGATAAGATCCTGAAGAAGGAGTACGGAGTAGAGCCGCC
>WTJZ01000177.1 GCA_011524615.1 Akkermansiaceae bacterium
CCACATGGATGATGTAAGCAACAGATCGAATCAAAAAAAGCCATCCGATGATGGCTTTTTCTTTTATATTGACTGGGTACTCTTAGAGTTCGTCGCACTTAGAACAGCTCTTCTTACAATCAGAGCAGTCTTTCTTGTCTACTGAACACTCCTTAGTAGAGCATGACTTATCTGCACATCCTGAGTAACAGCTGCATGAGCATGATGCGAGAGCGAGGGCAGATCCGGCGAGTAATGAGATGAATAATGCTTTCATTGTAGTTAAGAGTTGTTGGGTGAGATTATATTCCAATTTTTTTCTAAGACAATCTTTTATTGATATTGTTTCTCATTAAGAGGCCAAAAAATGAAGCCGATCAACCAAAGGTACCAGAAAAACACCCTTTTCAGTAAACAACCAGTCACTCCCCTCTCTGTGCTCCCGACACCGCACTGGTATCCACGACGAGGGGAGTAAGTTGGGAGGAGGTAAGAATTTATGAAGAACTGAAAAATGGCACTTTTCTTTTCTGCGAGAGCATTCACGTTATACCCCTATGTCAGCACCGCTCTCAGTCTCTATCGCCTCCGCCACGGATCTCTGTGTCAAGTATGGGCATCATGTCATCCTGGATAATGCCAAGATCAGCATCACAGAGGGAGAGCGGATCGGATTGGTCGGTAAGAATGGAGCGGGTAAGTCGACCGCGCTTAAGATCATCGCAGGGGTAGAGGAGCCAGACTCGGGCACGGTATCGATCCGTCGGGACGCCATCGTGGGGTATCTGCCGCAGAACTTCGAGCTAGATGAGGAGAAGACCGTCCTGGAGAATGTGCTCGCGGGGGCGGAACAGGTACAGGCGCTCATCGACGCCTATGAAGAGGACCCAAACGCAGAGAATGCTCCTGAGCTATTGGACCGCATCACCGCTCTAGACGGGTGGACGCTCGACTCGCGCGCCCAAGCTCTGATCAATAACCTCCATGCTCCAGAGGCCTCCCGAATCGTCAAGAATCTCTCCGGTGGGGAGAAGCGTCGCGTGGCACTCTGTCGCACCCTAGTCGCCCAGCCGGACTTCCTCATCCTCGACGAGCCGACTAACCACCTTGACACCGAGGCCATCGAGTGGCAGGAGAAGTTCCTCGCCTCCTACAAGGGAACCTGTCTCTTCGTCACGCATGACCGATACTTCCTCGATAACATTGCAACTAGTATCATCGAGCTCACGGGGGCTAACTTTATCTCCTATCAGGGGAACTATACCGACTACCTCCTTACGCGAGCTGAACGTATGGAGAATGAGGCTCGTGCCGAGCATAAGCGCCAACGGTTCCTGACCAAGGAGCTGGATTGGGTCCGTCGTCGTCCGAAGGCGCGTGGATCTAAGGCTAAGGATCGGATCGACCGCTTCTTCGAGGTCAAGGAACAGGATGCCCCCGAGGTAGAGATGGAGGTCGAGCTCGTCATCCCTCCCGCCTCTCAGCTCTCTAATAAAGTCATCGACGTCGAGGGTGTCTCCATGAGCTATCCTGATCCAGGAGCCCCCAACGGCACTAAGACACTCTTCGAGAATCTCGACTTCAAGCTAGAGCCCAAGGAACGCATCGGGATCGTGGGTCGTAATGGTCTCGGCAAATCCACGCTCATCAAGGTCATCCTCGGGATGATCGAGCCGAGCGCAGGCTCCGTCAGCATCGGACAAAAGACCGAGATCAACTACGTGGATCAGAACCGACTCCAGTTAGATGAAGAGAAGTCCATCTTCGAGGAGGTCGGACAGGGCACAGAGTCCGTCCGCATCGGAGATGACACCATCGGACTCCGTACCTATCTCAAGCGCTTCCTCTTCGATGATGATCGCATCAATACGAAGATCTCCCTCCTCTCCGGTGGAGAGCGTTCGCGTGTGCTGTTGGCTAAGATCCTGAAGCGTGGCGGTAATGTGCTCGTCCTGGATGAACCGACCAATGACCTAGACCTGAGCACCCTCCGAGTACTCGAGGAGGCGCTCGTCCACTTCAAGGGATGTGCCCTCATCGTGTCGCACGACCGCTACTTCCTGAACCGCGTCTGTACCAGTATCCTCGCCTTTGAGGGAGCGGGTAAGCTCACCTATCAGGTCGGTAACTACGACTACTATCTAGAGAAGAAGGCCGAGCGCGAGAAGGCACAACAACCTACCGCCAAGACCGAGCCAAAGGCCACCAAATCTCCCCGACGTGCCGAACAACCACCTAAGCTCAAATGGGCCGAGGAGAAGGAACTCGAAACGATCGAAGACGATATCCTCATCGCAGAAGAGGCCGCCACCGCTAAGGAGGAGGAAATGGCTCACCCTGACTTCTACAAGAACCATCCACATGATTGGCAAGAACACGAGACGGAGCTCAAGCAACTGCAAACAGCCGTCACCGATCTCTACGAGAAGTGGGAACGCTACACCCAGATCAAGACCACCTGGGAAGAGTGGAAGAATAACAAGTAATCACCATGAGTGCCCTCTACCCAGTCCTCCTCTCCCTCACGCTGATCATCATCACGAGGAGGACGGTTCTGAGTCTGCTAGCAGGATTCATCCTAGGAGTGGTGCTCATCCATCTAGAGTCTCTCTCCGCCATCCCCCGATACATCTGGGACACTCTCTGGGGAGCACTCTCTAACCCTTGGCACTACTCCGCCCTTATCTTCACCGCTCTGCTCGGTGGGTTTGTAGCTCTGCTCCAACTCGGAGGAGGACTCTCGCGCCTCTTTGCCAAGGTCGAGACCTCTTCTCAGTTACAACAGAGAACGATAGGACTGGGACTCGTCTGCTTCTTTGACGGGCTCGCCAGCGGAGTCTTGATCGCACGTCTCGTCCGTCCGATCGCAGACCGCATCGGAGTCTCCCGTGAGAAGGTGGCCTACCTGGCCGATACTACGAGCTCAGCAGTCGCCTGCCTCGCCCCCGTCTCCACCTGGATCGCGATGCAACTAGGACTGATCGCACAGATGCTAGAGGAGCAGGAGCGCACGGCCACGCCCTACACCCTCTTTCTCCAATCCATCCCGACGAACTTTTACTGCCTGCTCTCTCTGCTCCTCGCAGTTGTTCTCATTCGCCGCGACTTTGGCCCCATGGCGCGTACCGAACCCGTACCCAGTGAGGAGACGGAGAAAGCAGAGGGCTCTCTGCTCCCGCCCCTCTTGTCTGTGATTATCTTACTGGGTTGCATCCCGACTCTCTACTACTGTTTCAGTGCCTCTCCCCTCCTCCCATTCAGCTTGAGCAAGCTCTCTGACGCGATGGGGAGTAATGCCGGCCCCCTCGTCTTCATGCTCACGGGGGCGATCAGCCTCGTCACGGCCTTTCTCCTCACTCCGAGTGCCCCCGTCCGCGAGAGGCTCTCGGTCTCGGCACACGGCATCTGGAATATGATCAAGCCTCTGGGAGTCGTCCTGACCGCTTGGCTGCTCGGCACGACGCTGAATGACCTCCAGCTGAATCACACCCTAGCCTCACTCATCGGAGAGGGAGCACCGGTCTCCTGTCTACCAGCCCTCGTCTTTCTCCTCGGCTGTGTTCTCTCCTTTACCACTGGAACCTCATGGGGCACGATGAGCCTTCTCTTTCCGGTCGCCTTTGGGCTCATGGGAGAGCTCCCGAACGAGGCCTTCCTCGCGCTGACGCCTCTGATGATCGGAGCCATCTTCAGCGGATCTGTCTTTGGCGACCACTGCAGTCCATACAGTGACACCACCCTCCTGAGCGCTACGGCAGCGGGCTGCTCGAGCTACGC
>WTJZ01000110.1 GCA_011524615.1 Akkermansiaceae bacterium
TTAGTAGCGATCGACGAGGTCTGGGAACTCGAGCATGCGGCGGCGAGCCATGTCGAGTGCTTCTTGGCTGACGCAGAACTTGAAGGTCTGGCGGTCGCGTCGGAAGCGTCTGCGGATCACGTAGGTAGGGTGGTCGTATTGGGCGAGGGCGATGAAGACGGTACCGACAGGGGTTTCTTCGGTTCCGCCCCCTGGGCCTGCGACGCCGGTCACGGCGATGGCAAAGTCATCATTGGAGAGTTCGAGGGCTCCGTCAGCCATGGCGATGGCGACTTCACGACTGACCGCACCATGTTCTTCGATGAGTTCCTTAGGGACGCCGAGGAGCTTGACCTTAGAGTCATTAGAGTAGGTGACGACACTTTGGTCAAAGGCGGCTGAAGCGCCAGCCTCGTCCGTGAGTCTGCTGGCGATGTATCCACCGGTGCAGCTCTCTGCGATGGCGAGGGTGTGTCCGTCTTCCTCAAAGAGGTCGATGATCACTTGGGCCATGGTCTTGCCATCATCGCTGAAACAGAATTCGCCAAAGGCTTGCTTGATCACCTTCTCGGCCTCTGCGACGGCGAGCTCTGTTCCGATGAGACGGAGGTCGAGTTCATTCGGGCGGGCACAGTAGCCAAATTCGAGATCAGGAATGCGAGTCAGTTCTCCATCCACGCTGTCATGGAAGTCACTCTCCCCGATGCCGGTGAACTTGAGTTCCTTGTGCGTCTGAGGGACGTCTCCGCCGACGAGGGCAGTGAGTCGGTGGGCGACCTCATTGTTGAACATCGGGTAGAGTTCGTTCGGTGGTCCTGGGAGGAGGAAGATGGCGGTGCCATTACCAATGCGAGGTGGGATGTAGACGCCTGGCGCGGTCCCGTTAGGGTTCGGCATGATCTCGGCCCCGACGGGGAGCATGGCTTGCTTACGGTTGGACTCTGCCATGACCTTGTTGCGGCAGGCGAAGAACTCCTCGATGGTACGCATGGCATGTTCATCCATGATGAGCTCTCGGTCGAGGATGTCAGCGACGATCTCTCGGGTGATGTCATCGCTGGTTGGGCCGAGTCCCCCAGTGACTAAGATAACGTCAGAGCGCTCCAGAGAGGCGCGGAGTTCTTCTCCGATCGCGTCGCCGTCCGGGACAGTAGATTGGCGTTGGACACGGAGGCCAAGATTGAAGAGGGCTTGTCCGAACCATGCTCCGTGCGTATTGACGGTAGTTCCTAGGAGGAGTTCGGTACCTGTGTTGATGACTTCGATTCTCATTATTGGCGGCAAGCTAAGCTAGGGATGGGGGGAACGCTAGTGCTTTTTGGAGAAATGCTCTAGGGTCTCTCCCGCCAGGAAGACTGAGCCGGTAATGAGGGTGTGCGGCTGGATCGTGGCGCTATCGAGTGAGTCTAGCTCTCGACACGGTAACTCGGGAGAGAGTTGGCGGACGAGACTAGCGAGGTTGGCCGTGGACTCTGCACGAGGGTTCTTGAGTTGGTAGACCTCGACGGATTGGCAGAGTGGCAGGAGGAGGGTGAGGACGCCCTCGATATTCTTATCCCGTGCGGCACCGAAGATGAGGTGCGCCTTGGTTTGGCCAAAGCGGGCTTGCCATTGGTTGATAAGGGCCGTGATCGCTGGGACGTTATGACTACAGTCGAGAATGACGAGGTGATCCTCAATGTTGAGTTCTTGGAAGCGACCGGGCCAACTGACGGTCTGGAGACCTTCGGCAACAGAGGCATAGTTGAGGTCGGGCTTGATAGCACAGAGCGCTTCGATGGCCAGGGCGGCATTCCACTTTTGGTGTTCGCCCTGGAGACCGAGGTGATACCCCTCTATTGGATTACGAATGGTGGTGAGGTCACAGCGGGTCTCAGAGGCGATCTGATGGAGCGTCTGGATCGCAGCTGGTTCCTGAGGTGCGGTGATGCAGGGGACATTAGGGCGCATGATGGCTCCCTTTTCGCCTGCGATGTCTGCCAGTGTATCTCCGAGGTATTCTTGGTGGTCGAGGCCGATAGGGGTGATTACGGCCACATCCTTTGGGACTGCTGAGGTGGCATCGAGGCGTCCACCCATTCCGGCTTCTAGGATGATCAGTTCGCACTCTCGGTCCTTGAAGTACTTCATGGCGATGGCGAGGCTAAGCTCGAAGAAGGTGGGGTGAGGGTCCCAGTCAGCAACGAGATCTTTAAAGAAGTTTAAGAGAGTGAGGAGATCCTCGTCAGGAATATTGAGACCATTGACTCGAGTCCGTTCATTAAAGGTGATGAGGTGTGGAGACGTGAAGAGGCCGGTACGAATGCCATGAGCTCTGGCAACAGATTCTAGGAAGGCGGAGGTAGAGCCCTTCCCATTGGTGCCGACGATTTGAACGACCTTAGTTTTCGCGGAAGGGAATGAGAGGGATTCATTAAGCAGACGGGTGATGTTATCCAGACCCAGCTTGATCCCGAACATTTGGGTAGAGTAGAGCCAGTCGATGGCCTCAGGAAGCGTTGTGAAAGACATACTATTAAAGAGAAAAAGCGGACATCTTATTGTCCGCTCTCATGTATCATACCGTGTTTTGATAAATTCATCGCGCTCGGGTAATTCAGCGCGATGTAGGGTCGTTATGGTAGCATGTAGCCGAGGAGGGTAGAGAGCGTATCTCTCATATCCTTACGGTGGACGATGCTATCAACGAGGCCATGCTCTACCATGAACTCTGCAGTTTGGAAGCCTGGAGGGAGGTCCTGGTGAGTGGTTTCCTTGATCACACGTGGTCCAGCAAAGCCAATCATACACTTAGGTTCCGCGAGGTTAATGTCACCAACGGTAGCGAAGGATGCACTGACTCCTCCTGTGGTAGGGTGAGTCATGATCGAGATATATGGTAGTCCTGCATCAGCATGGCGCTGGAGGGCTCCACATGTCTTGGCCATCTGCATGAGTGAGAGGAGACCCTCCTGCATACGAGCACCTGATGAGGCGCAGACGACGATGACGCCACGTTTCTCAGCCGTCGCTACTTCGATCGCGCGAGCAATCTTCTCACCAACGACAGATCCCATTGATCCAGCAAAGTACTTGAAGTCCATGACCGCAATGGTAGCAGGTTTCCCTCCGATCGTGAGGCGACCACTGACGACGGCATCATTGAGGCCTGACTTAGCACGTTGTTTAGCGCTCTTGTCTTCGTACTCAGGGAATCCAAGAGGGTTCTCTGAAATGAGGTTTGCATCCATTTCATCGAATGATCCTTCGTCAGCTAGGTTAAGAATGCGTTCGCGTGACCCGATGAGGAAGTGGTGTTCACACTTAGGGCATACAGAAAGGTTTTGTTCAAGATCGAGCTGATGAATGAGTTCGTTACAGCTAGGACACTTGATCCACTGTTCATCTGGGGTGAGGTCTTGCTTCTTGGCTCCCCACTTCAGTTTTGGTTTGTCGAAAATTCCCATAAATTAATCGCGGATTTCCGTTATTCGTAGACACAGATTCATCGTACTGCAATATAACAATAGAGGAAAATGACGATTTACTCTCTAACTGGCATGTTCAACTGGGGCCGGAGCGAGCTTACCGATCTTGATAATCATGAGTAGTAGGAGCTCGATGATGATCTGAATCGCACGCCATAGGATGGCGGCCGTAGCGACCTCTGCACCGATGCCCAGAGGCTCGAAGACGAGGTACAAGAACCCCTCACGCACGCCCATTCCTCCTGGAGCACCAAAGGCAAAGAACCCAACAATCCAAGCGATGCCATATGCGCTCGTCGCCTC
>WTJZ01000260.1 GCA_011524615.1 Akkermansiaceae bacterium
ATTACTTGGTCAATAGCAAATTACTGTAATTGCGTATTTGACGCATTATTTATTAATTAATGAGTTCCTTAGAACATGTTTTGTGCGTTTAGAGACGTTTGATAGCATTCATTAACTGAATCGCAGCAGCGAGAGAAGAGAGATGAAGAGGTAAAGGCTGCGTCACGCCTGACGAGTTGAGTCTCTCTAGGCATAGTGATCGAGTGTTGTGTAACAGCAATGTGTAACACTGTTACACATGTGAGGCCTTATACTACAAGGAACGTAGATAAATAAAGGGGAGAAAGGAAAAATGGCGGACAGTGAGGGATTCGAACCCTCGGTACCCTTGCGGGCACACTCGCTTTCCAGGCGAGCCCGTTCGACCACTCCGGCAACTGTCCATAAATTTAATTAAGGTCGACTTTGGGGTGATGACGTTAGGGGAGTGCGTGGAGGGATGCAATCTCAAAAGGAAAATATTTTTGTGATTATTGATAGCTCAGGAAACCACTTACTTTTGAATTTGTTTGGCAAGTTTTAGCTTTGCTTCGATAGGCGGACTTGTTCTCCCGTTAGTATCGAGTAACTCCCGTCTTGGAGAGAAAATAGATTGGTTCGGAAATCTGCGGGTTGGAGGTTTCGGGAGGTCCTTTATTGAATAATCTTGCGGAATAGTGGGTGGGGGAGTTTATTGGGCTATGAATCTCAAGCTCGACTGGAATAAGGCGCTGACGTTGTTGGGGGTGTTTTTGATCTGTTTTTCGGTAGCGTATATGATCAAGGGGGCATTGCCTCAGCGGAATGAGCCTGGTGAACCGGTGACGCAGTATGTGCCGGAGTCGTATGATCTGCAGTCTAGTCCCTTGGTAGATCTGGAGGATATCAGTATCTTGGATCGGATCGATCAGGAGCGGACGCATCTGATTCAGAGTGTGATTCCGTCAGTAGTCTGTATCTCGACAGAGGGGATTCAGCGGAGGCAGTTTAATGTAACGGGGCAGTCGAGTTATGAGTCGGTGAAGGGCGAGGGCTCTGGGGTGATCGTGTCGAAGCAGGGGCATGTGGTGACGAATCACCATGTGATCAGTGGTAAGTCACGGTTCATGGTCGCGATGCATGATGGACGTGAGTATGCGGCGCGGTTGATCGGGACGGATCCGTCTCTGGATGTGGCGGTACTGCGCATAGATGCTCCAGGGGTGGAGTTTTCGCCCATGCCGTTCGGGAACTCAGACTTGGTTCGCGTTGGTCAGACGGTGTTCGCGCTAGGGAACCCCTTTGGGCTAGGGGAGACGGTGACGCAGGGGATCGTATCAGCTAAGGAGCGCTCGTTCTCAGACAGTCAGCGGGATCTCTTCCAGACAGATGCGGCGATTAACCCTGGGAATTCAGGGGGGCCGTTGGTGAACCTCAAGGGGGAGATCATCGGGATCAATGTGGCGATCTTCTCGAGTGATAAGGATTCTCCTGGTTCACAGGGAGTGGGGTTCTCGATACCTGCGAACGAGGTGTTGCGGAGCTTCAAACAGATTGCGGAGCGTGGGCGTCCGATCAAGGCGTATCTAGGGGTTAAGATGATGGATCTGTCTCCTGATGTGAGGGCATACCTTGGCTATAATGGGGCGGGAGTCGCTATTACGGAGGTGGTGAAAGACTCTCCTGCGGAGAAGGCTGGAGTGCTCCCGCGTGATGTGATCACGTCCTATGGGGGCATGAAGGTCGAGGGGCTGCGTCATATGATCCGATTGATTAGAACCTCGCCGGTAGACAAAGAAGTGGCTGTGGAGCTCTCTCGCGGGGGGCAAATGATGAAGATGAAGGTGATGGTGGAAGACTCGGAAACGGTGAAGGCGAGTAGTGAATCCATCAAGGATAGTGGCTACCGAGAGGTCATGGCACGAGTGGCTGCGATCGGTCTGAAGGTACGAGCTCTCGAGTGGATCGAGAAGCGCGTAGGCGGGGAGGAAGGCGTGATCGTCTCTGGCATCCAACAGGGGAGTATGGCATCGAACTTTGGGCTCAAACCGAACGACCGAGTGGTCAGTATGAATAATGAGCCACTCTATAGTCCTGAGCAGTTCTATCGTTATCTGGTGCAGGCCAAGAAGGGGGAGCAAATGACGATGGTCGTGCAACGGAATACGCAAAGGGTGGAGCTGAGGTTCAGCCTAAAGTAGGCATGTGCTAGAGCTAAGAAAGCTCAGTTGTCTACATGATCTTAACGAGGTAAACAGAGTGCCTCGCTCGGGAGCGAGCTGTCATGTGGGAGCAAAATGGGAGAGCGAGTCAGAGGGGGTGTCTTCCATTATACTAAGAGAGGCAAGACGTACTACGCCCACTCTGCTCGCGAAGGGGGAGACAGAAAATTTAGAAAAAGTGCATCAAGGGGTATTGTTCATTCCTTAAGTAGGGTGAAGGACAAGTTAATTGTCCATAACACTTAGAAAACTTAATTATGAAATACACATTATTACTTGGTACTCTACTTGGGACTCTTGCGACAAATGCAGAAGTACTCGCTCTCTATGACTTCAATGGTAACGGTAACTCGGTAGACACAAGTCTCTACAGTTCAGCGGATATCGGTAGACTCTACTACACAGGTGGTAATGTGCAGATTAATGACTACATTGCAACCAGAACATATGACGATGTGAGCAGCCGCCGTGCAGGGATCTACGCGAATGATAATGGGAGCTTCCAAGGGATGGAAGATGCTACTCTATCCACCTCAAGCTCATTCTACTTCCGATTTGGTATTACAGTTCAAGGTCTCGAGGCTGACCAGACGTTAAACCTTTCCTCGATTACATACACAGTGGGTGAGTCGGGTAGTACCACTAACTTCCAGACGGCAGTTATTGAAGAGCAGAGTCGTGCATACATGGGGACAAGTGCTGCATATGGGGCAGGCTACACTGAGGAGTCATTCTCGCTCACTCACTCTACGACACAAGATCTCTATAACGGAGATACCGTTTACTTCAGACTCCTTTTCTCTAACAATGGGGTTGGTAGTACAGCGACACGTCTCTTCCTTGATGATCTCACAATCAACGGAACAGTTGTTCCTGAGCCGACCGCGATTAGCCTTCTTGGGCTTGGCGGTCTCGCACTTGTGACACGTCGCAAGAGATAGTATCGATTCACACACTACTTTTTGGATGAGACCTTAAAGTTAGTAAGCTTTAAGGTCTTGTCATTATCATTATGACTGTGAAAAAGGTTTTAGTATTCGCTTGGGTACTCTTGGGGTGTTTGGTGGGGAGATCAGTGGATGGAACGATTCCCAATTTAAGTTATTTACCTGAGCAGGAGTTTACGATCATTAGTCCGGAGATGGCTAATGTGAGCTTGAATCAGCCCTCTGTCTTTAATGGGTATTTGATTCTAGCAGGGGATGGAGATCATGAGGTATGGGATATATCGAATCCGTATGCACCGAGTTATTGTGCATCGATGGAGACACAGTACAATGAATTAGGTGAGTCTGAGTCTCACCAGGTGACGTACGGGAAGAAGGGGGATGAATACTATTTAGCGACGATTTCGGGTGAAGGAATCGATATATGGAATGTGACAGATACGACGAGTCCTACGCTAGAGGCAGAATTAAAATTACCAGGAATCTATTATGGTGATGTGGCGGGAGCAATTTGGGGGCTTAGTTGGCAGGGGAATTATTTATATGTAGGGGCGACGACAAATGGGTTATATGTAGTGGACGTAACGGATCCTAGTAGCCCGGAATTAGTC
>WTJZ01000237.1:0-1645 GCA_011524615.1 Akkermansiaceae bacterium
CTAATGTCAGCCCAGGACACAGTCCTGGGAATCAGCCGTCAATATGTGCAGTCCTGTAAGGACGTCCTCATTCAGCATCGAAATTAAAGCATCCATATCACCAAAAAGGCCGTCCTTTCAGGACTATGATTCTTTTCCCCCAACACCCAGGACTGCGTCCTGGGCTATCAATATATAATCCCTTTGGGATACCTTATATATCACCCGTCAAATACAACAAGAAACAACACCATATAAAAGACACAATCACTCAAAAAAGAATAGTTTTCACCAAAAACTAGACAAATCCCAAAATTATTGATAATAAACCAATAATGCCTCAATCACTAGCCAACCAACTATCTCACCTTGTGTTTTCTACTAAAATGCGACGATCGTGGATTAGCGATGATATCAGAGGTGAACTCCATGCGTACCTGACAGAGGTGTTTAAAACACAACAATGTCCAGTCATCATTATGAACTCAGTCGAGGACCATATTCATGTTTTATTTCACCTGCACCGGACAAAGGCGGTGTCCAATGTCGTCAAAGAGATTAAGCAGTCTTCCTCCAAGTGGTTAAAATCCAAAGCCAACATGCAAGGTTTTGCATGGCAAGGTGGATATGCTGTATTCTCCGTCAGCGAAAGTAAGAAACCAGCGGTGGTCCGCTATATCCAAAAGCAAAAGGAACATCATCAGCGCACTTGCTTCCAAGATGAGCTACGAAGTCTATTAACGCTTAATAACGTCTCCTACGATGAACACTATGTCTGGGAGTAGTACGCATCTCGTCGTTCTTTATCCTCATTGAGGAGAGCCTCAATGGCATCGAGATCGTTGCTCTTAACGGCTTGTTGGTAAGATTGCAGACGTACAATCGCTTCCTCTAGGTACCCTGCAACTGCCTCATTATTCTCGGACAATATACCAGCCCAGAGACGAGCGTCACCAGAGGCGACTCGGGAGGTATCACGGAGCCCTCCGCCAGCATATTGCCCATCTCGCGCCTGTGGCAAGGCGACGTGGGCACACACAGAGGCCAGAACATGTGGGACATGGCTGACCCGAGCAATGACATCATCATGCTCTTCTGCAGGGAGCTCATAGGATTGCATCCCTAGCTCTTGCCAAAAGGATAATAGCGTCTGTAACTGTTCCTCGCATGTATATTGATCAGGAGTCACTATGCACGAGGCCCCAGGTAAGAGGTCTCTACTGGCCGCAGCGAAGCCTTGCTTCTCCGCCCCCGCCATCGGGTGAGAACCGATGAAGGAATACCCCTGAGCCCCTAAGAGCGGCTGTACCTCATGGATGAGAGAGCCCTTAACACTCCCGACATCCGTTACGAGCTGATCTTGTCGTAAGCCAGCCTCGATGAGTTGCTCCACCATCCCACGCATGTAGGGCACGGGAATCGCCATCACGATCAAATCCGCCCCTTCTATCACCTCTGCTACCTCAGTAGTGGCGCGGAAGCCCTGCTCGCGCACGGGAGCGAGCTTTTCCTCACTACGCCCCCAAAAGTGGACGTCATACCGATCACGACAACTATACCCCAAGGAACCTCCTAAGAGTCCTGGTCCTAATATCGCTATCTTCTGAATCGGCATATCTTACTGAGCTAATAAGTTCTTCAAGTGATTCATCGGAATCTCAGGCCC
>WTJZ01000237.1:1745-3710 GCA_011524615.1 Akkermansiaceae bacterium
CTAAAGAACTCGGTGTAGACACTTTGGCCCGGCTGAGCCTGTTGATCACACACCTTCACAGGCAATGCACGCTCCACCTCTGGCTGAACTCCTTTCTCCTCCTGACAAGCACAGAGGATCAACACAATCGCAGAGATGAACAGAGAGCGTACCATAGATCCTCTCTCTCTTAGAACTTGAGGAAATTCTCAATGAGCTTCAGCCCATTATCCTGACTCTTCTCTGGGTGGAACTGAGTCGCCAATAAGTTCCCCTTGATCACACAGGCAGTAAAGGGCTCGCCATATTCACAGACACCAGCGACGACCGACGGGTCCACCTCGACTGAATAATAAGAGTGCACAAAGTAGAAGTACGGGTCCTCTGGTAGCCCTTCCCAGACCGCATGAGAACGATCAGAGAGCTTAAGCGCATTCCACCCCATATGTGGGATCTTGAGCGTGTCACTCTGGAACTTAATAATTTGCCCATCAATCACCTCAAAGCCACTCTGGCCTGGCGCCTCCTCACTCCCTGAGAAGAGGAGCTGATAACCAACACAGATACCAAAAAACGGACGATCCGCTGCGATCCAGTCTAGAATGCCTTCCTTGAGACCACGCTCCTCCAGCTTACGAAGACAATCTCCATAGGCTCCCTGCCCTGGGTAGAGTAAGTGCGTGACACCTGCTAAGTCAGCGGCACTCGCGACGAGTTGTACCTCATGTCCTAGCGACTCAACAGCTCTCCTGAGAGACCTGAGGTTGCCCCCTCCATAATCGACTATTCCTACCTGCATTATAACTTCCCTTTACTTGATGGTACTCCCGTCTGACGTGGATCATTCTCGGCAGCATTACGGAACGCACGCGCGAACCCTTTGAATAAACTCTCTGAGATATGATGACCGTCGCGCCCGTACAGACACTCCATATGGAGATTACATCTCAGGTTAAAACTCACCGCACGGAAGAACTCTTCTACCAAGCTCATCGGAAAACCTAACGAAGCATCCTTATCCGTCGGTACTCGGAACTCAATGTACGGTCTATTACTCAGATCAAGAACGACGCGGCTGAGCGTCTCGTCCATTGGGAGGTACATGTGACCATAGCGCGTAATCCCCTTCTTATCTCCTAGCGCTTCTAGCAGACAGATCCCGAGACAGATGCCCACATCCTCTACCGTGTGATGGTTGTCGACCTCTAGATCCCCCTTGGCCTTCACCTCTAGGTCGATGAACGCATGCTTAGCTACCAAGGTGAGCATGTGGTCAAAGAACCCCACTCCCGTGTCTATGTCTGCCTTTCCCGTGCCATCTATGTTCAGAGAAAGCGAGATCTGAGTCTCGGCGGTGTCGCGCTGGATTGAACTCGTACGTGCCATAATTCTGCTATTGCAGTTCTCAAGAAAACACGCCTCATCCAGAAAGCAAGCCTAGATCTTTGATATAAAGTTCGCTTTTCCGAATCTTTTTCATTGCCTTCTCATCTGTCTTTCATAAATTTAAAGTTTTTTGTCGCCATTAGTATTTCTCTATGCTATTATGGCAAGCCTATGGCTGTTACAAAGAAGACACGTTTTTCACGTCGAGTACCTGACCACGTCACAGATGAGATCGTTAATGTTCTCTCGAGCGAAGATAAGTTTTTTGGATTCAATGACCTTTTCGAATTAGTTTTCGATAGACTCAAAGAGAGAAACGCAGTAAGCGGTGGAGAAGAAATGCTCCGTCTCCGTGCCTACGAAAAACTCCAAAACCTCGTCACACGTGGTATGATTGAGAAGGACGGCAAGGCATATAAGGGCCTTGAAAAGCTTCCTCAAGCACACAGTGATCAACTTGCTAAGTAGTTCACCGACACAGTTTTAAAAAAATTAGGCAGAGCATCCGCTCTGCTTTTTTTGTGCACTGACGCCTTGGCCTCCACCAAGCTCAAGCCAGGTATAAAAGTTAACCGCAAAGACACGAAGGCGCAAAAAATC
>WTJZ01000272.1 GCA_011524615.1 Akkermansiaceae bacterium
GGGATGTAACGGTGCATTCCATTGAATGGGACGAGGTGATCGACTGCGTCCTTACGAAAGGCCTTGAGTGAGCACCCTGTGTCACGCACACCATCATGGATGAAGGAGCGACGAATCTTGTTCGCAATCTTTGAGGCCCATCGGCGAGAGGCTGTGTCCTTTCGCTCAGCTCGGTATCCGCAGACGACGTCCACTTCTGGGTCTTCGAGCATTTTGACCAGCTCTGGAATATCCGCTGGGTCGTTTTGTCCATCTCCATCGATGAGGACGCAGATGTCTCTTTGGGCGTTCTTGAGACCCGCGTACATGGCAGCGGATTGACCTCGGTTACAAGGCATATCAAGACCTGTGACTCCCTTAGTGTTTTGAATGATTTCCCACGTCTTATCAGTACTGCCGTCATTGACTGCGATGATTTCTGCTTGTGGGTGGAGAGCTACAATTTCGTCAAGGACGCTCTGGATGGCGTCTTCTTCATTGTAGAATGGGATAACGATACTAACGTTTTCGATCATAGTCGTTGGATGGGAGAGAGATTAGTGAGAAAGCTTTGCTGGAGATATCGGCCATTTTACTACCTCTTTTGCAAGGTAAATTTTATATTTAGGATATTCTCGCGCGAAGTGGATGGGGAACGAGCCTACTTCAGTGACCTCTGAGAGACACTCTTGGAGGGCTTTCGGAATTTGGTCAGAGCTGGAGGCCTTCTTTTGTTCGACGATAATGGCGATTTGCTCGCCCACATGTGGAGTGGGGAAGAAGTCGAACTGGTTTCTGATATGAGAACTTCCGTTCCAGAGGTGTACGGACTTGAGAGGAGTCTCGGAAGTCGCAATGATCTTACCATGGTAGGCAAACTGAGAGGCGGTGAAGCGGTGGCCAGAGAAGGCGATCTGGGTGACGTCCGCCGGGAGGAGGTCATATGTCTGAGAGACAAGAGTGGGGTAGCCCTGCCATCCTCGGCGTTGAGGTTTGATCCCTTTCTCTGCTAATGGACCTGCTAATGGCTCTAGCAGTGGGAGCAGAGTCATGAGTATGAGGCTGAGAGTGCCTGCCAAATACAGTCCACGCTTAAACCACTGCGTACGTAATGGAGTGCGAAAGGCCCAGATGAGGGTGATGCCCAGTCCCCCGAGGAGATAGACGGCAGGCCAGTTCGCATTGACACGCTGGCGGAAGATGAGACCGAGCATGACGAGGAGGCCGAGTCCACCATAGAGGAAGAAGAAGGAGGTAGCCTTATCTGACTTTAGATTAGGGATCAGGCGCTTGATGCTAGAGCTGATCGCAGGGAAGAGCTGGATGAAGAGGATGGGGGAGACTAAGAAGAGGAGCGTCGCGAGCAACTCACCGAGACGTGAGAGCGACTTAGTCAGAGCTGGGGAGGCGCTCTCGAAGTGATGCCCTGTATGCTGGAAGGTGATCCATTGGTTGTTCGCGTTCCAAAGGATCGGCGGGATAAGCGAGGCAAAAGAAAGAATCAGTGTTAGCCAGAAGAGAGGCTTCTTCAGCAGGTTACGATTCAGAGTCAATGCACATAGAATGATAATCACGATCTGGAACATCATCATCTGCTTGGTCATATGACCTAGGGCAAGGAAGACGAGCAGTGCTAAGAAGTCGGGAGTCTTGGCAGACTTAAAGGTTAGCTTGGCCGTGAAGTACATTGCTCCAGCCCAGAAGAACATGAGCGGAGAGTCGATCGTCAGGATCGAGGAGAATAGGAGGTTAGCAGGGCTGAGGGCAATGGCGAGCAAGCCGTATTGCGCCATCTTCCGATTGTCCGTAGTGACGACAAAGGTGCGGTAAAGATAATAGAGTGAGCCGGCAGAGAAAAGCGCGGCACAGGACTTGAAGAACCATGTCTTAGGTAAAGGGACATGATCAATGAGGCCGAAGAACCAGCCGATGAAGGGGGGCTTACTGTAGTAGCCCCAGTCCCAATGTTGTCCCCACATCCAGTAGTAACTCTCATCTCCTGCCATTCCCACCGGAGCGAGAAGGTGCCAGAGGATACGAACAGCAGTGATGGCCAGGATGAATTGGACTGGCGAGTCGATGAGACGGCGAAGTGGGGCGAGCATGGCTTACGCGTAATCGTTTTCTTTAATCCACTGAACGTACTTCTTAATCCCAGCGCGGAATGGAGTCTGTGGATCATATCCTAGGAGTTCCTTAGACTTAGCGATGTCAGCATAGGTACGTGGGACGTCACCAGGTTGGTCTGCCATTTGGTTAATGATCGCCTTCTTGTCGAGTTCAGCCTCGATCACTGAGATCATCTCAGAGAGGGTCGTCGTGGCCGAGCCACCGAGGTTAAAGATCTCGAAAGGTGTTTGGTCATAATTGATCGCGCCTCTTACCCCTTGGATGATATCCTCGATGTACGTGTAGTCACGTGCGGTGGAGCCGTCGCCAAACTTTGGAATGGCTTGGTCATTGAGAATACGGTTGGTGAACTTAGCAATGGCGAGGTCTGGACGTTGGCGAGGGCCAAACACGGTAAAGAATCGGAGGCAGGTGCTCTTGATGCCGAAGAGGTTTGAGTAGTTGGAACAGATCTGTTCACAGGCTAGCTTGGTAGCGGCATAGGGTGAGATTGTACGCTCAAGCGCATCGGATTCAGCAAAGGGAACCTTCTTGTTCACACCATAGACGGATGAGGAGGAGGCGAGGACGAACTGACCTACTCCATGATAGCGACAGGCGTCGAGGAGGTTAAAGGTGCCATCAATATTGGTCGTGAAGTAGAGCTTAGGGTCGGAGATCGACGGGCGCACTCCAGCACGTGCTGCGAGGTGCACGACGATGTCGAACTTGCCCTTGGCAAACGTGCGCTCAACAAGAACGGCGTCTCGGATATCGCCCTCGATCACTTCGATATCTGGCTTTACATGACGGATATTTCTCCACTTGATATTAGGGTCGTAGTAGTCGTTGAAGTCATCAAAAATGGTGATTTGGTGACCGTCTGCAAGGAGAGACTCTACGAGGTGCGATCCAATGAAACCCGCACCACCTGTGATAAGAAATTTTGCCATGATCTAGTGAATTATGCGATGAGTAAGTAGACTAGGAAAGGAGGGAGGTAAAACCCTAAAGATGAATTTTTTTGCACCACGTGGAGAGAAAACACTTCACGGAGAGAGAGAAATCTGTCTAGTTGCGAGATATGGCGACTCTACTAGTACTAGCAGCGGGAATGGGCTCTCGATATGGAGGGCTCAAGCAGATGGATCCGATGGGACCAAATGGGGAAACAATTTTGGATTACTCCGTCTACGACGCCATTCGTGCTGGCTTTGATAAGGTGGTCTTCATCATCAGGAAGTCGTTCGCAGCTGAGTTCGAGGCGCATGCGATGGAGAGATATGGGAATCAGATCGAGCTCTCGTTCTGTTACCAAGAGCTCGATAATCTGCCTGCGGGCTATGACTGCCCAGCTGAGCGCGTGAAGCCCTGGGGGACAGCACATGCCATCTGGGTTGCGCGAGAGCTCGTGCAGGATAACTTTGCGGTGATTAATGCTGATGACTACTACGGCGTTTCAGCCTTTGGTACCGCAGTGCAGTTCCTAAAGGAGCAACCAGTAGAGTCTTCTAACTTTGGGATGGTGGCCTATCAACTCGTCAATACACTTTCAGAGCATGGTGGCGTGAATCGTGGAGTGGTCCATCAGCAAGAGGGACTCCTTTGTGATGTGAATGA
>WTJZ01000085.1 GCA_011524615.1 Akkermansiaceae bacterium
AGACGGATGGTTTGCTCACGGTCTGGACCGACACCGACGAAGCCGATTTGGGTCTCGGTGAGTTCGGCGAGGCGAGTGAGGTATGCCTGCGCATTCTCTGGGAGGCTCTCCCATGAGGTGCACTCCTCGGTAGAGGTCTTCCATCCTGGAAGGGTCTCGTAGACTGGAGTCGCACGATCCCATGCATTACGGTCTGCTGGTGGGTAGGTGTGACGCTCTCCGTCGATCTCGTAAGCTACACAGATGTCGATGGTCTCGCGTTCATCGAGACCGTCAAGGTTAGTGACTGCGAGGTGTGTCACCCCATTGATGAGGCATGAGAACTTGAGGAGAACGGTATCGAGCCATCCACAGCGACGTGGACGTCCAGTGGTCGCACCGAACTCACGGCCGAGCGTATTGTGCATGTAGTCAGAGAAGTCATCATTCTCGGTGATGAATGGACCAGCACCAACACGTGTAGTGTATGCCTTACAGACACCGACGACTTGTTCGATTGCTTGTGGAGGGAGACCTGACCCAGATACCGCACCACCTGAGCTCGTGCTCGATGAGGTCACGAACGGGAAGGTACCAAAGTCGATGTCGAGGAAGAAGCCTTGCGCTCCTTCGAAGAGAATCGTCTGTCCAGCCTTACGCGCATCATGGAGTACCGGGATCGTATCCTTGATGTGTGGCGTGAGACGCTCCATCGCTGGTGCGATCTCTGCGAGAACACCCTCTACCGTGAACTGAGGGAGATCATACTTAGCGAGGATCTCGTTCACCTCTGGGAGGCGCGCCTCTAGGAGTTCTTGAGCCAATTCAGGGTTGAGAAGGTCTGCAAGACGAAGGCCGTTACGGTTCGCCTTATCTGCATACGTAGGACCGATTCCGCGCTTGGTTGTGCCGATCTTCTTGTCACCACGAGCGAGTTCACGCGCTTCGTCGAGCTCCTTGTGGTATGGCATGACGACATGTGCGCGGTTAGAGATCGCGAGATTATCAGCACCGATAACCACCCCTTGTGCTTCTAACTTTTCGATTTCTGAGACGAGTCCCACAGGGTCGAGCACGACACCATTACCGATCACACATTGCTTCTCCTGCCAAAGGATACCTGATGGGATGAGGTGGAGGATGTACTTCGTTCCGTTCGCAATGACCGTATGACCTGCATTGTTACCGCCTTGAGCACGGACGACCACGTCTGCTTGCTCCGTGAGAAAGTCGACTACTTTTCCTTTTCCTTCATCTCCCCATTGGAGACCAACTACGATTGAATTCGGCATTCGTTAAAATTTTGTTAGGGTGAGGCACTGTCTTAGGGGAGGATTGCGAATGGTAAAAGTATAAAGTGAGGGAAGTTCAGAAATCATCCCTCAAGCCAACGAGGACAACCGATGATCATGACAACTGCTCTCATAAGTTATCAATTTAATCCTCCCCATGGATGCATTATTCCGTTAATAATCAGGACATGTATATATGGAATAGGATTCGACAGCTGATCGCATTCAGCCTCTTCCTATTTGTCGCATTTACCCTCATCATTGCCTCTCGCGACCAAGAGATGACTTCCTATGAAGGATATGGTGACCCAGCCCCCTCCTCACAAGAGGTCAAGGAGCTCGCCTTCATCTCACTCCAACGGCTGAAGACAGGCCATCAAGTTCACCTCTCTGAGCGAGATCTTAATAAGTACCTCAACCACGTCCTGGAGATGAAGCAGAGCCGTGCCATCCGAGCCTATATCGAACTCACGGGCATCTACATCGACCTCGCGCCTAACCAGTTCACTCTGTGCCTGCGTCGCTCCATCCTAGGGCACCCACACTCATGTTCTATGAGCTTCACCTCAGATCCCTCGTCCTCTGAGATGCTCATTCCGCGTTCCTGCCTGATCGGCAAGCTCAAGCTCCCCCCAGAGTTCGGCATGTTGCTCATGCCCTGGATCCGCAGCCTCAGTGAGTCTCTGGTAGAAATTTTCGATAAATATAGCCCCTATTGTCGCTCTCTGGATATCCATGAGGGCGTCCTAATACTCACCCCGACTACACTCTAAATGAAATCGATAAGCATCCTCTGCCTCGTTCTCACCCTGTTCTGCTCCGCACAAGAAGCTCAGATTCTAACGCCTGTCCAAGGGTTCCAAACTAAGGCACAATCAACCGATAATGAGAAGAAGATCATTATCTCAGGGGCTGATACGCAGACCCGTAGTAGGCTCCTATTCCTCAGCCAAGACATTCGTAAGGGCTTTTGTAAACTAATCAATCTCCCAACCAGCTCCCAACGCTTACCCATCCACATCAGACTCTACGGGGCGGAGGGAGACCAGGCGCCCGCTCGCCTGTTCAATAAGAGTCTCAGCCTGGTGGGGAATGAGATTCAAATCGGCCTCGACCTGCACCTAGCTAAGGGGCTCATCGAGCAAGAGATCAGCCGTCACCTCACCGAACTGTTCATGCTCGAGCTGAGCCTCCGAGAGATCCAGCTGAATGAAAACGAGACCACAGAGTTCCCTGACTGGCTCAAGGCCGGAGTACTAGAGGCCGCTCGTTGGCAACAGGATCGTGCCGACCGCCAACTCTATGCCCGAGTCTTCCAGTCTAAGGCACTCTACACCGTCGATGAGTTACTCGAACAACAGGACTCAGGGAGCATGCTGGATTACAACTTCCAGGTCTGTAGTGGAGCCATGGTGATGGCTCTGCTAAATCAGCCCGACGGCAGTCGTCATCTCGCAGCCATGATCCAAGAGGCAGCTCAGTTCCAAGGAGAGCCAAATCAACTCCTCACCAAGCACTTTCCCCAGACAACCTTCTCTAAGAACAGTCTCAGTAAGTGGTGGGCACTCCAGCTCGCAACCATGTCACAGCGCCCCGTCAATGAACTCCTCTCGATCACAGAGACCGAGCAGCGACTCTCTCAACTCCTCAAGCTCCAATACCTCGACAACGAGGGGACTCTCATGACCCTCGCCCCTGACCAGTACCACACTCTCAAGGAACTACCACTCATTCAGCAAAAGGAGGTGGTGAAGAGTACCTACAATCAATTAGCGATCTTCCTGACCGAGGCCTTCCCCAGCTACCGCCCCATTATCGCCGGCTACCAAGAGGTCCTCCTAGCCCTCACGCGCACTCCTCCTAAGAAGCGCTTTTGGTCCTTCTTCTCCCGGTCAGAACAAGAGCAACTCGACACCGCCGTCATGCTGGTAAACTTAGCCGACGAGCGCGCCATCTTTGACAAACTCGGAACTCGCGTCACAGACTACCTCAACTGGTACCAGCTAGAACAACCCGAGAGCCAAGCGCACCACTTCGAGGACTTCATCAAGGCTAAGCAACAGCTCGACACCGCTGTCCCATCCGACGGAGGCCCGATCTCAAACTACCTCGATGATATCCAAAAGCTCTACGAGTAAGCCTCTGCTGAATGCCGCAGAACGAAGAAGCAAGGTGCTGAACAACTCCCCGACTGGGCTTTAACAGATGTGAACCGCGAAAATCACGAAAGGACACGAAAGAGGCTCATGGACGGACACACATCTTCAATCCCCCCCAACTCTCCAGAACCAGATTTACACGCCTCCATTCGCATTAGTATTTAAGAAGTATGAGACCCATTGAGCGTCCGCAGAGCCGTATGAATCGCCTCGAACACCTTCGGCTCGATGCTACGTTCAGGCTTCCCTTTGACACAAGAGGCGAACCACTTGGCGAGCGGCTGACGCTGCTCCGTCGTTAACTCCCGCGTCAGACTGCGCCCGTCATGAAGTAAGGCGACGCCATCACGCTGGGCATGTGTGCGCGAGACGATTTGGAGGTAGTAGTTCAGACAACTATCGAGCAGGATCCAGGCAAAATTATCACTCTTAGGTGGACCGACGGCCAATGCCTGCCCGTCTGTGGACTCTAACTTGAGCCCTCCACCGAGGGAAAATCCTAGGTCAGGCAATGCGCCGCCCTTGAAGAAAGCGGCGACCGCACCACCGACAGCTCCTACGAGCGTGCCAAATCCATGTGTCATCCCACCCGTACCAATATCGACCATGAGCCCCCCTGCTGCCCCAGTGGCTCCTCCAGCCATCGTGAGTTGCGTTCGGCTAAGCCCCCACTTCTGCCACGTTTCTTCGGAGAAGAGATCCATCCGTGTATACTCCTCTGTTCCCTGCTCGATCGTGAGGAGGTGATGACGATAGAGCTTTAATAAGGTCTCATGGAGTCGCGACTCCATCTTCATGATCGATTGGAAGTATTGCTCAGCCAGCTCCTGGCTCTTGCGCTCTCTACGCGACTCAATCTTCATCTCCCGAGGAGCGAGGGTCGCAGTCTGACGGTGAGTCAGCGCCCGCTCGAGGAAGGAGAGGATCGCCTCAGAGGCCTCCTCCTCCCGCTGCTCCCACTCCATCTCTAGATAGCGCAACACCGTCTGAATCGAGCTCGCATTCATCTCATCGATATCGAGTAAGGAGCGGATCAGGCGCACCCGTTCGTCATAACGCGCGGTGTGCGCATTGAAGGTGCGCACCAGATTAAAGTAGGCACCCAGCTTACTCCGCCAATCCGCCATGAACTCCTCAGACGCTCCCTTACTATTGAGGAGAGCCAGACGCGGCTGTCCAGTCCACCTGAGGATCTCCATTTCCGCGATAAAGGAGTCGCGTAGCGGCTTACTAGGGTCGATCACATAGAGCAGACCAGCCCCCTCCAATAAGGGAGACAGCAGTCGACACTCATCTTCGAACTCCCCACTGCCCTGATAGTGATCGACAAAGGTACGCAAGGTCTCAACACTAGGCTGATGCCCTGGGCAGAGTGACATGATGTGCTGCATCGCCTCCACTGGTCGAGAGAACCCAGGAGTGTCTATGAATCGAAGGTACTCCGTCCCGTCAAAGGCGATCGGAAAGCTCTGACAATCTGTCGTCTCTCCAGGTATCGAGGAGATCCTGAGAACCTTATCGTCATCGACCTCCAGTAAGGTCGCTAAGACGGAGGACTTGCCTGCATTCACCTTACCAACAACGGCAAAGGTGGGAGGAGATGGTATAGAACTATGCATTACGGTTGGTAGGCGATGACTTCACATTCGGGATCTTGGAGTCCAGCGACGAACTGCTCCCACTGACGGAACTCCTCGCTCTCTGGAGCCTGAGTCTGTCCAGCGCTGGGGAGTCCAATGACGAGATAGAAGATGGTCTTACGCCCCACCGCCTCTCGCACCTTCTGGTGGAGTGCGGTCATCTTCTTAGGCGAGAGACTCCAGGACTCGACGAGGAGCAGAGCACCGCGGCCCACTCGGCGCAGAGACTGGAGAGCCTCCTCTTGCTCCTGCCCACTGAGCCCACTAGCAGTATACTGCTCTACGATATTGACCCGCAGCTGTTGTAGCAAGAACGGACGCATCTGCCCCATATCTGGCTCCGCTCCCTCGGTATCGATCAGGACCACCCCATCCCCAGGACCATCATAACTCGATGTCGCCGATACTCTCGGCATCAACTGACGCCATAGATCACGATGGCGACGCTCCATAAAGGTCAGGCGACGCAATGCTCGCCGCTCACTAGCCATACAGATCACCACGAGAATCCCCCGCGGTAGCAGTCCCCAAAAGACCAGCACCGCCATCAAAAATGGATACCAATACTGGGGGAATCCCTCAGGATTCAGCTCTCCGATTTGTAACTGAGTTACCGCCATCTGCTCTACCTGCGGCACCCACTCTGGCTGCAGCCAGCCCCAAGGACTCCCTAGTAACTGCGTCACATTCTGCAACTGAGGTAAGCCAAACTCTTCAATCGTCGTCGCCCAGAAGAAGTTAATCTCGAGGAAAAGGAGAATACTATAAAAGCCCACTAAGAGCCCCACATTGAACGACAGTGCCGCCCACTGAGAGAGCCGCGCGAGACGCCACCCTAGGATCTCTCGGTACCCCGCTCCAGCTTGATAGACTTCGTTCCACCCTTGCGCACCCGCACCTCCCGAGAGCCGCTTGACCAGCAGAGAGACGACCTCCTCTAGTAGCGTCAGCTTACGGTCTTGGCGGCGTAAGATCAACCAACTCACCACCCCGATCAGCATAATCAACCATTGCCCCCCGATGGGAATCGCGAGCAGCTTCCAGACGTTATACGCCTTCCCCTCCGTCAATCCTACACGCTCCACCAGCCCCGCCATCAGCCCTATGCCGGCTAGCAGCGCGATCACGACACTGATCCACTGCAGCACAGAGAGTGCAATCCCTACTCGATGCCCCGCGAGATCATTTCCAGCAACCCGTTGCTCATACCACGTTCTGAGACCCGCCCGACGACGAGCTGTCTCCGACGCATACGTCCCTTGGTCGAGCACTGCCTGTACCTCGTCTTGCTCCTCAGACGAGACCTCCGGACTCTTCAATAAGACCTCAAAGTTGACTAACTCTTGTAATGACCAGCGCTTCACCATTGCTACAGACACGCTAGATCAAGATCTCGTCACTGAGAATCTCTTTTTCACCCTGTGGGGGAAAAAAATAGGCGACATAGGGATATCCCCCATGCCGCCTCATTATCAGAGAATTTTGATTAGAGAAGGACTCTTACAGACCGAGAGTAATCTTGAGCTTACGGTTCTCTACCTTCACATCCTTGAGGTGTTGTTTCGCTAGCGCAGTTGCCTCGTCTACATCTTCTAGCTTGTAGACCGCAAATCGCTCTAGATAACCATTAGCAATCTTACCAGCATACTCACGTACCGCATCAGAGTGCTTCTGGCTCACACCTTCGACGGTGAGAGAGGTCACCTCTACCTCATTAAGGAAGAACTCTTGCGTCGTAGGCTCGTAGCGTAAGGATGATGTGAGGAGCAGTGACCCCTTATTACTCTCAGAGAGAGCCTTGATGCCTGTATCAAGCGTCACATCAAGAGCGACCTGGATCTTGTTCGTATCCTTGAGGAACTTCACATGAGGATTATCCATCGTGATCTTGAGCACCATGAACTTAGTTTGCTCGATCGGGAACTGCTCCTTGAGCACCATATTGATCTGACTATCAGAGATACTGATCGTCGCTTTCTTTCCATTCACAAAGAATGCGATCACCGCAATCGCGATCACCGCTACTAGTCCCAATAAAACTTTCTTAATCATACTACTGATGCCTTAACGCCCCTCATTTTTATGCGCAAGCCTTAAAATAACCTCTACCATTTTAGTACTCAGCTCATTCACTAGCCCAAGCGAATATGAGCCCCATAATAACAGAAAAAGGAGCACCTCAACGAGATGCTCCTTTTTTCCTGTATTGAATTATGACCTTACTTCTTGTCAGCTGGCTTTACAAGAAGAGCACGCTTACCAACACGCTCACGAAGGTAATTAAGCTTAGCACGACGTACTTTACCGCGTGATACAACTTCTACTTTCTCGATACGTGGTGAGTGGAATGCGAATACACGCTCAACACCTTCACCGTATGAAATCTTACGTACTGTGAATGACTGGTTTACTGAACCACCGCTCATTCCGATAATAAGACCTGCGAAAATCTGAACACGCTCCTTGTTACCCTCACGTACGAGTGTATGAACTTTAACAGAATCACCTACGTTAAAATCTACTGGTGCTTCCTTGAGTTGTTCTGATTCAATTTTATCAATGATGTTCATAATTCTGAAGGTTAGTTTGTAAGGGGGGTAAATCCTTATTGAATACTCGGCAACATTGCAACAAAAAAACACCTTCTTTTTTCATCTTCTCTCGTATTACGTCTTGAGCACCCGCTCTGCGACACTAAATCAGCCATTAACCGGAGAGAACGTTCCCTCTCTCGTATCCGACAAGAGAGGGTACGGTAAGTTCTGCTTACTGCACACACTCGGGGCAGTTCTCTACCCAATGGTCCTGTGCGATGCGCCCAAAGACCGGACGCGTCTTCACCTCTACGCCCGTCTTTCCGAGACGTTGACAGTATCGACAACCGATGACGAACTCGCTCAACGACGCCACTTGGCCCGGAATCGTCGGCAGCGCAGTCTTAGGTGCGTCAGAGAGAGTTGGTAACGAGGCCAGAAGCCCCTTGGTATATGCATGGCGCGGAGAGTTAAAGATGAGATCCACCGGAGCACTCTCGACCACGCGACCTCCATACATCACGATGACATCATCACAGGTCTCCGCCACGACTCCTAGGTCGTGCGTGATCATGATGATCGCCATTCCGTACTCCTCTTGGAGCTCTTCTAAGAGATTTAGGATCTGAGCTTGCACCGTCACGTCTAGCGCCGTCGTAGGCTCGTCCGCGATGAGGAGCTTAGGCTTACAGGAGATCGCCATCGCGATCATGACTCGTTGCCTCATCCCTCCCGAGAGTTGGTGTGGGTAATCATTGATCCGTACCTCAGGTGCAGGAATCCCCACGCGCTTGAGCAGGCGGACAGACTCCTCCAGAGCCTCCTGCTTCGTCATCTCAGGATTATGCCTGATCAGCCCCTCGATCATTTGCTTACCGATCCTCATCACTGGGTTCAGAGCCGTCATAGGCTCTTGGAAGATCACGCCGATCTCTCCCCCTCGGATACTATGGAGACTCTTCTCATCCATCCCTCTGAGCTGATGCCCCTCGAAGTGGACATCCCCACCGAGGACCTTGCCCGCAGGCTTAGGCAGGAGATCAATCAGTGACATCGCGGTCACGGACTTACCACAGCCTGATTCACCTACGATCCCAAGTGTTTCCCCCCGTCTCACGGTGAAGGACACCTTATCTACCGCTCGGAGCCAACCATCTGGAGTCTGGAACCCCGCGACCAATTCATTTACTTCTAGTAACGGGGTACTCATTGTGCCTCTCCTTTCTTCGTTCGGTATTGATCATAGATATTCACTTTCTCAGGGAAGGTGAGCCCCTTCCGTTTTGCCTCTAGGGTCTCCTCCTTCACGTCCTCATCGATCCAGTGGACGTGTAACTCCGTCGGGAGGTCTAGTAAGGGAACGTTAAACTGGATATCCTCCGTATGTGGCCACTTCAGCCAACGCCAATACGCATAGCGGTAGAAGTCGACCGCATAAGATGGGATGAAGATCGCCTCATCATGTAATAACTGCTGCAGCTCCATCGCGACCTCCTTCACCTCTTCCACCGTCGTCGCCTGACGTGAGGCCACACAGAGCTCATCCATGCGGTCGCCCGCATAGCAGGTAATGTTATTGGCATACGTCTTAGGGTTCCCCTCCGCATCATAGGCATTGCTCGAGTGGAAGTGCTGGTACGCTCGCGGGAATGGAGGACTCGTCGACCACGCCATGAAGGCCATCTCATGTTGCTTCTCCATCACGGACTTAAAGAAGACACTACCATCCTGCGCATCCAGTTGTAGATTCAGCCCCACCTTCTTCGCCTCCTCCTTCAGGATCTTGAGCATCTTGGTGTAATACGGGTTACTGGAGTAAGAGAGGCTGACCTTCAGTTCCTGGCCTTCTGCATTGACCAGATACCCCTTCTCATTCTCCTCCACATAGCCCGCCTTAGCGAAGTGCTCGCGCGCGGTAGAGATGGAGTACATTCGAGGGCTAATCGCACTATTGGTGAACTCCCCATACCCTTGGAAGAACTGCTGGAGACGAGAATAGTCCCCCCGATGGATTACATTGATCACCTTCTCCCAGTTCATCGAGTAGTGCAGACCTAGTCGCATATCGAGATCCTTCAGCTTAGGCTTACTCAGGTTCAGGTAGAACCCTCTCGGCGCCTGCACATATTGGTGGTAGAAGACCGTCTTCTCGATGTACCCCTTGAACACAGGGGCTACCTCCGTCTTCTCATAATAGTACTCTGGGATCGTCACATGATAGGAATCGATCTTCCCTACCTTAAAGAGCTCGAACTCCTTAGAGTCATCCCTGATGACGGTATAATTAATGAAGTCAGGATTGAATCGGTAACGGAGGAACTTCTTATCATCACCCCACCACTCCTTCACGCGAGTCTGTCTGATCGAGACTCCTTTGACAAAGTCGCCCGGCTGAATGTGATACGCCCCTGTCGTCGGCACAGGACGCCACTGGTAACGCTCCTCAAAGTCAGGCCCATACTCACGATAGAACTCCTCCGGTGACGGATTGAGACTCGCAAAGCTCGGCAACAGAGGCTTCGACTCAGGCAAGGTCACCGCGAGGAAGCGATCGCCCAGTAGCTTGATCTGCGCGATCTGCTCTCTCATGTACTGCTTAGCGTACGGCGCATTCACGTAATCGGAGACATTGACGAAGACATCACGGTGAAAGTCCTCGATCGTGAGCGCTGTCCCGTCCGAGTAGCGAATGCCCTCATGCAGCTCGAAGTACACCGTCTTCTTATTCTCATCGACCGCCCATCTCTTGGCGAGCCCAGGCATCACCTTCCCTGTCACAGGGTGCAGCCCTACCAATCCCACCCCGATCTCATCCGAGATATAGGAACGGAACCCACCATTCGATCCTGAGCCAAAGATTCTAAAGGTCGCAGGAAAGGCATTAATACGACGGTTAAAGACGCCGCCTCGCTTGGCCTGCGGGTCTGCGAACTCAGGTTGATCGAGCCCGTCTTCCCAGACGAGTCCTTGTGGAATGTCTTCCCAGTCTCCTACCGCGAGGTAATCCCCCACCGATTGCCTGAACCGTAGCTTATCGAGGGCGCGCTGGAGATCTGCCTGCTGTGACTCGTTCGCATTCGCCAGCGCAGCCTCCGTACTCTCCACCTCACTGGCTAACCAGTTCTTAATGTACGCATTATAGACGGGGATGAACTCGTCTAATGTCATCGCCCCATGTGCAACTCGACTCTGTCTCTGGCAGGCACTCAGCCCTAGTGCCACTAGTAATAGTATGAATAATCGCATCTTATCGATATGTCGTAAATCTTCGAGGATCATAGGCCTCTCGAACAGCCTCTCCTATAAAGGTGATCAAGGTCAGTACCGCCACCAGCGCCACGAACGCCGAGCTCACTAACCACGGAGATGAGAGATTACTCAGCCCGTCATTCAACAGCTTACCCCACGCCGCATAGCGGGGCGGTAGTCCGAACCCCAGGTAATCTAAGGACGTAATCGCAGAGACCACCCCTGAGACCGCAAACGGGATAATCGTCACCAAGATCGAGAGTGTGTTCGGCAACACGTGGCGGAGCAAGATACGAGGCGTGCTCGCCCCCAGTACCCGTGCCGAGGCCACATAGTCTCGGGCCTTCTCCCGATACGCGGCCGTCCTCATCAGGTACGTCTTCCCCATCCAGCCAAAGCAGATCAGAATAAATAGAATCATGCCTAAGCCCTTAAACTCCAGAGGAATCACACTCGAGATGATAGTCAGGACGAAGATAAATGGGATCGCCTCCAGCGCCTCGATCAATCTCTGCATCACCAGATCGAACCAGCCCCCAAAGTATCCCATCATTAATCCGATTGTTACCCCGATCAGGTAGACAAAGGGGATGTAGAAGAGCGCCGCCTGGATATTCACCTGCAGACCGCCATAGAGATAGGCCAGTACATCATTACCACTAGAGTCCGTCCCGAGCCAATGCGTCTTGCTCGGTGGTGCTGGGTGATAGTGGATCACCTGCAGCGACTTCTCGGTCAGCGA
>WTJZ01000112.1 GCA_011524615.1 Akkermansiaceae bacterium
GCAGCTACTTGCGTTGCCAGATCATGACGAGTTCCTTTCCCTTGCGGCCTGCGTAGGTGTTCTTCGGTCGGTAGGACTCGATCAGGTTGAAGTGGGGGGAGAAGAGTTCTGTGATTTCTGGGACGGAGCTCTGGAAGGGTGGGCCAATCGTTGGGTCATCGATATCTCTCGGGGTGAGGAAGATGATGGCGATCCAGTGGGCTCCAGCAGGGAGTAGTCTCGCGCACGCCTCGGCATATGAGGGGCGTAGGGAGGGATCGATGGCGCAGAAGCAGGTGTGCTCGAAGATAGCGGAGACATGTGGAAACGAGCCTTCTGTCAGGAAGTCGACCTGCTGGAACTCTACTTGAGAGTCAGGATCGAGAGTGCGGGCTAGCTTGAGAGCAGTCACTGAGATATCGAGACCGATGGTTTGGGCTGTGGGGATCGCTTTTGCGATAGCTCTGGCATCGTGACCGCGACCACATCCAGGCACGAGGATGGTCTCGCTGCCGAAGTAGGCGGGACTCTCTTGCAGGAGGTCTATGAGAGGAGGGGCGGCTGCTCCCTTATCCCATGGTGTGTCTCCTACTTGATAACGTTCTTCCCAGCTCATGGGCACAATGTAATGGAGATTGCCTAGAACACAACTCATGATATGATGAGAATGACTATGAGAGCCTTCTTCTATATCTTAGTGGCTACAATGGGATGCGTGTGTGCGACCCCCACGACTTATGAATTATGGCGTACTAAGTATCCTGGGACGACTCAGACGCAGACGATGGGGTGTAGTGTATGTCATACGACCTCTGCAGGGGGGCCTCCCTGGAATAGTTATGGGCGCGACCTAGTCTTCGCGTTTCGGTTCGACCTGAATCGGAGTGATATCGAGTTAGCAATGGAGATGATCGAGGAGATGGACTCAGATGGCGATGGGAATACAAATATCGAGGAGATCACCGCGGATACACCGGCGGGGTGGACATCGGGAGATAATAATGTCTTTCTCAACTTCACGGAGCAAGGAGTGCCAGTCGTGACGCGAGATCAACCACCAGTGTCGGGCTATCTCTATGATCTCGATCCAGTTGAGCAGTCCGCATATGAGAGTTGGGTGAGTCTCTACTTCCCCGGAGAGACTGATGAGTCTGTGATTGGCGCGTCAGCAGACCCTAACCAAGACGGGATCTCTAACTTGTTGGCCTTCTATCTAGGGACTGATCCTACTGCTACAAGTGCACAGAATGCACTCTCAATGAGTGTCCAGGGGGCATATCTGATCGTCTCCCATGGGAGACGTACAGAAGCGGCTGCTCTTGCTGCGACTCTCCATATGAGTGAAAGCCTCTCAGGCTGGAGTGATGTAGAGAGTGATGGGGTTGTGCCCTCAGTCACGACCGATGGAGTGTCTGCGGGAGTAGACCTGATCGAGTATCAGATTCCACTTCCGGCAGGAGGGCGGGTCTTTAGTTACCTAGAGGTGAGCGAGTAATCGTGTGACTAGTCACTGTAATCATTACGGGGCGCACTCTTCTTTTGAAGTGCTTCTTGGAGTTCGGCTTCCTTTTTCTGCAAGGCATCGCGTAGGTGCTTGCGGTCATTGAAGTGAACCTTTTCGGTGCCGAAGATTTGGTAGTCTTCATGGCCCTTACCAGCAATGAGAATGACATCGCCATTTCGGGCGAGGTCGACCGCGGTTTGGATCGCTTTCGCTCTATCGACGATGGAGAGGTGATGGTCTCCGATGAGGCCTGACTCTACTTCCTTGATGATTGAGATCGGGTTCTCGGTACGAGGGTTGTCAGAGGTGACGATACAGAAGGTACTACGACGGCTCGCAGCCTCTGCCATGAGAGGGCGCTTGGTCGCATCACGGTCTCCACCACAGCCGAAGACCGTGATGAGGCGGGTCGGCTCCAGTTCTTGGAGAGTTTGGCAGACGTTTTCGAGTGCATCTGGAGTGTGCGCGTAGTCGACAAAGGCGTGGAGCTGGATACTCTGAGAGACACGTTCGAGGCGGCCAGGTACCTGCTTAGCGGTTTGGATCGCGGCGATCGCTTCACGCATATTGAGGAGCTTTGGCGCCGTGACGGAGGCGAGAGCCGCGAGGATGTTACGGATGTTAAAGAGGCCGATCATCGGGGTCTGCACGAGGTAGGACTTCTTATTATAGTCGAGTCGGAACTCTGCACCCTTACCTGTCTGCTTAATATCCTTTGCACGGAGGTCGGCATCTACTGAGAACCCAAAGGTGATTTGACGGAGCTGCGGGAACTCATCCTTGAGCTCTAGGGAGAGTCGCTTACCGTAGGTGTCATCGATGTTGATGATCGCGCAGGGCTTAGTCTGTGGATCTTGTTGACCGAGTTGGATGAAGAGTTGCTTCTTAGCCTGGTAATAGTTCTCCATCGTCCCGTGGTAGTCGAGATGATCCTGCGTCAGGTTCGTAAAGACAGCGGTATTGATGGTGAGGTCTGCGGTTCTCCCTTGGTCGATGCCGTGTGAGGAGAGCTCGAGTGCGACACCGAGGCAACGGTTGTTGACCATGTTCGCTAGGCTACGGTGGAGCGAGATGGCATCTGGGGTGGTGAGCTCAGCCTTGCGCGCGCCGTTGCCCTCATCATTCCACACCGTCCCGAGGAGACCGTTCTTGCCGAACTTAGCTCTCATGAGCGAGTCGATGAGGAAGGTGGTCGTCGTCTTACCATTGGTCCCTGTGACACCGAGTACCGCGAGAGACTCAGAAGGGTAATCATAGAAGATGTGTGCGAGCTGAGATGCACCGCGGCGGACATCTGGGCTCTTGAGGAAGACAATGTTCTCCGGCGCGTCCTTTGGGAACTCTTGGCAGAGGATAGCGGTTGCTCCTGCTTCGATCGCTTGCGGAATGTAGTCATGGCCATCGGAGGCATTCCCCTTGATCGCAATGAAGAGCGCACCTGGCTCTACTGCTCTAGAGTCTAGCGTGATACTAGAGATCTCAGCGTCATGGCTCTGAGAGAGCGGATGAAGGGAGACGAAGTTAGATGACTCAAGAAGTTCCGAAACAAGCATAGTCTGTGAGGTATTGCAGATTCTCTGGATTCTTCAATGCTATTATTTAGGAATTCGAGCATGACAGATGGGCCAGATTTGTCATGTTACTGATATGAAATTGATTAAAGAGCTGCTCTCACAAGATGAGGCTCTAGAGAATATCGTCGTTAATGGATGGGTCCGAAGCCGTCGAGACTCTAAGGCATTCTCCTTCTTTGCTCTCAATGACGGGTCCTGTGTAGGGAATCTCCAGGTGATCGTTGACGCGGGCATACCTGGTAGTGAGAAGATGACGGAGGCGAATACGGGCGCATCCGTATCGATTACAGGAAACCTAGTCCCCTCTCCTGGGAAGAATCAGAAGTGGGAGCTCCAGGCGGTGGAGTTTCGCCTACTAGGGGGCGCTCCAGAGGACTTCCCTCTGCAGAAGAAGGGGCATACTCGTGAATTCCTCAGAGAGATCGCGCATCTCAGGCCGAGGACGAATCTCTTCGGGGCGGTCTTCAGAATCCGTAGTAGAGCGACTCTCGCTGTGCATCAGTTCTTCCAAGAGCGAGGGTTTCATAATGTTCATACCCCTATTCTGACCACGAGTGACTGCGAAGGGGCGGGGGAGATGTTTCAGGTCGTCGTACCGGATAAGAAGGAGGAGTTCTTTGGTGAGCCTGCCTTCTTAACCGTTAGTGGGCAGCTCGAGGGGGAGACCTTTGCGACCGCGCTCTCACGGATTTACACGTTTGGCCCGACCTTCAGAGCGGAGAACTCTAATACCTCCCGTCATGCTGCTGAGTTCTGGATGATCGAGCCTGAGATTGCCTTTTGTGATTTGAAGGGAGATATGGATTTAGCTGAGGATTTCCTGTGTGCCGTGATTAGAGATACGCTGGACTACTGTGCAGAGGATATCGAGTTTCTGAACAAGTTCGTCGATAAGGAGTTGTTGGCTCGTCTTGAGGGGATCGTGGCGGAGCCGTTTGCACGCATTAGTTATCGAGAGGCATTGGAGTTACTTGAGAAGAGCGGTAAGAGCTTCGAGTATGAGTATAACTTCGAGAGTGGTCTCCAGTCTGAACATGAACGTTACCTCTGCGAGGAGTACTTCCAGAAGCCGACGATCGTCTTTGATTATCCTAAGTCAGTGAAGCCGTTCTACATGAAGCAGAACGATGATGGCGAGACCGTTGCGGCGATGGATGTCCTCGTGCCTGGCATTGGTGAGATTATCGGAGGCAGTCAGCGAGAAGATGATCTAGAGGTGCTGACCAAGGCGGTCGAGGAACATGAGATCGACGCCAAGCATTATGAATGGTATGTCGAACTGCGTAAGTATGGATCAGTTCCTCATGCGGGCTTTGGCCTCGGGTTTGAGCGCTTGATCATGCTCTTGACTGGAGTCTCTAATATTAGAGATGTGATCCCATTCCCAAGGACTCCTGGGAACTGTAAGTTCTAGAGCTCCTCGACAACGAGCCTCAGAAAGGCGGAGGTTGGTCCTCCGCTGGCTGGGGCGCGTAGTCTCACTCCGACCTGCTCTGTCGTATCGTCTCCACTAGTAGTCGGGGTAAGCCATTCTAGATCACTGGCATCCGCACTCCAGGTAGTTCCACCGAGGTTACTCGTATATTCGACGCGATATTTGATGCCATCGACGACCCACTCATTATCAACGAGTGCCCCTCCCATGCGACGAGGGAAGGTGAGACTGAGGTGCCCTGTATCGCTCACCCGATCTAGTTGCAGACTGGGGTGAGAGCTTTGGTCACTCGGGTCGGTATTAAAGGCGTACTCTAATATATTAGGCGTACCATCGCCATCAGAGTCATTACGGTTCTGGCTGCCTGCCGGGTCGAGGTCGTGACTGCGTCTCCAGAGAGAGAAGGGTTCCGTGTAGCTCTCGTAGATGTCGAGTACTTCAGTAGCGGTGAGGGCGCGTTGGTAGATCTTGATTTCATCGAACGCGCCCTGGTAGTCGACTCCGATAATGAGGTCCGTCATTTCGGTCATCGGATAGAACTTATTCGTGCCGCTAGCCCAGAGTGTACCGTTCAGATAGATATGCATCTCACCCGTGGTGGCGTTTTTAGTGAAGACCCAGTGATTCCATTGGTTTTGATATTCCTGAGAGGTGGCTGCCTTAGAGATTCGGTCGACGGTCGCTCCAGAGTTCCCCGCATCGAAGTAGACGGATCCGTCACTCCAAGGGAGGTGGACATTGATCACTGATTGGTATGAGCTATTCAGAGAACGGATAAAGGTGGTGCGGTCTGGGAGAGATGCAGCTCCCTCAGCCCAGCAGGAGATCGTGAGCTCCTCTGAGACGGTCTCAAAGAGTCGAGCTGGGAAGGTGATGCCCCCTGAGGAGTAGATGCCGACGCCTAGGCCAGAGCCAACAACCCCAGTAATAGGATAGGCCCCTGTGAGCAGGGCATCGTTTCCATGTCCTCGTCGGCCGGGGATCGAGCTGTCAGAGTTGATCGTATTCAGGGTCCATTCACCGATAAGGTCACCGAGAGCATTCAGGGTAACAGTATAGGTAGGGGAGTCATTGACACCATCATAGAGGGTGTATTGAAAGCTGGTCGTATATCCCTCTAGTGATTCGTCTGCGGTGTAGGTGAGCGTCGGAAAGCTGCCACTCAGTGTCCCTCGGTCAGGTTGGGTATAGGAGACGGTGAGGTCAGCCCCCTCTAGGTCGATCGCAGGGAGGTGGACCTCCAGTGAGTCTCCAGCATAGAGCGTTAGATTACTACCTGATGGGGCGAAGTTGTCAGGGTACCCTGAGACGAGATCTGGTGTCGATGTCGTCAGGAGCGGGTCAAAGTCATCTGCGGGGCTGAGGATGATCTCCTCGATCTCTATGCCGTCATCCTGAACCATGAGGTAGAGGAATTGAGCGCCAGTAGTCGGTATCGTGAGACGGGCAGACCTCCAGGATGCTACGGTGGAGAAGCCGCTCAGACTGACGGTATGGTCGGCGTCAGGGGCGGTTCCGATGTAGCAGGACTGATCATTGGTGGTGGCGCCTGAGGCCTTGACCCACACATTATACTCGCCAGCCTCTGCGAACTCGACCGCATACTGGAGATAGCTCGACCAAGTGGAGAGGGTCTCATCGGCAGAGTACCGCGTCCCGTAGTTAAACTCGGTACTAACAGAGCCTAGGGAGTCGCTGACCCACCAGTGTATCCCTTGGACCTCTTGGTGTAGGTAATCGGAAGCACTCAGATGAAGAAGGCCGTCCTCGCCCTGTGAGAAATGTGAACGGGGGAGTCCTGTCTCAGGAACCGATACCGGTCTGAGAACATTGTGCAGCTGGATAGACTGCACCCATGCCGTATCACATGCGTCCCCTGTGAGAGAAGAGTTACGGACATAGAGTTGCCAATGTTCGACATCCTTGAGCGAGTTGATCTCATTGAGCAGGTTCATCTCCGCCCATCGTCCTTGGATCGTCCAGTGATCCTTGAGTAGTGAGAGGCCAGGGTAAGATGTCTGGAAGGAGTCTCGATCGATGTTCTGCCTCACGATGAGCTGGAATCGATCATCATTCATGACCCACGAGAGATCGAGTCCTCTGAGTAAGTAGCCCCAAGCCTCGTAATCCGAGCTGCCACTGAAGTATGCTCGGTCGGTGCGCTCTCGTAATGTAGGCTCATCGTCGTGGTCAAACTGAAAGCTGCAGAGCTCTTGATCGACGCCTGATTTGCCCCGTAGATAGAGCTGACAGACTTTCTCTGTGTCTGAGAGATAGGAGATGGAGCAGTAGAGGGCGCAGTCTATACTAGGATCAGCAGGGGTGAGCCCGATCTCTACAGCGTGATTATACTGGCCCTCACGACTTGACCCGATGCTCGCTTGTAGTTGGCACCCATAGTCGTTATTCCATGCTAGTGCATGCGCGCTTCTCACGGCATCACCATCAGCGAGAACGAGGGCAGGGACCTCGATGGATCCAGCTACTGCACCACTCGCGTTCTCTCCGATATTGGGCAGAGTAGTCCATGTCGGAGTTCCAGCGTACTCTCTTAACTCATATGCCGCAGTACCGTCACAGGTGTCAGAGACGATCGTATGGAGAGGGTTACGCATGTACTTGAGCGATTCCTCGAAGGACTGCTGATCCTGAGTGCCGTGGTCTCCAGGAGCCTGTACTAAAAGAGCCTGGTTACCTGAGCTGATGGAGCCTAGATGGTAGATGGACGATACTTCATCCTCACGGAAGTCACCTTCTATACTAGGGTCTGTAGGGTGATAGTACGTCTGGTAAGCGAGGCGAGCACTGGTCTGGAACTCAGCCACGGTTGGTAAGTTCTCATAAGTGAGGTCGGCTGCATCCGTCGTAGTAATGAAGTCGTCAGGAATCTCACCCGGAGTGGTCGCTCCTACGCGACCAATAAAGCCGGTGAAGAAGTCATCATTCAGAAGAACGAGACTATTCGCCATGCGAGACCCTCCAGAGTTTCCCCCAGCATAGATGTGGTTAGGATCGACATCGTAGAGTTCTGTCATCCGTCTAGCCCCGAGAGCGGTGGCGGTACGCCTTCTCGTATCTGGAGCATAGTTACTGAGTAAGTCACCGGCGACAAATAGGAGCCGGTATTTATCCAAGAGCGGGAGCATGTAGGCGTCAGACGCGATGGTGTATCCAGATTGGGTCGCATTACAGTAAGCAAAGAGTCCGTAGGTCTCGGTTTCGCTATAATTCACAGGGAGGCGATAGTCATACCGCCGTGTCGCCATATTGATAGTAGAATACGGGAGCTGATCGCTCTCTATGAGTTCTGATGTGTCTTCTAACTCTCCCAGGATCTGGTAGTTCCTGAGAGTCTGGCTGAATAGACTCGAAAGGGTAAGGAAGAAGACTAGAGAGCGTATCATATCAGGGGAGCGATAACATGGTTCTCTCATTGGGGGAGAGTAAATAAATTAAAAAAATCAACTGTTTGATGGATTGTTTTTGCTGGGTAGATGTGAGTGTTCTTCCTCATAGCGAGCTGGATGAGCGGTCATGCAAGAAGAGAGAGAGATGAAAGATCGTAACGTACGCTCACTTTACTACACGATCGGACTCGATCTCTTGGGGTGAACCTGACTGCGATTTAATCGTGCGACTAGAGGTTGTGTATTACTCTTCTGGAACTATAGGATTGGAGCGTTTTGCAGTCAGAAAAACTGATATTAAGCTTCTGATTTTATTGAGAACGGGTCTCAGTAAGTGTTTGTTTATGTGTGGATGGATATGGGGTATAACCCCTTAAGATATAAGGATCTGGAGCCTCAAAGGGATATGATTGAGTTTTTGGAATCTGTGGTTTTTTTTGTGATTTTGTAAGGGATGGTTAAGGACACTTAATTATTATTAAAATTTATGGAAGAAAGTTGCTAAAATTGCTTGTGAAAAATTTCACAAGCGGTTAAGTCGACCTTCACACTATGGCTAATCTCTTCCCACGCTGGACGAACTATGTCCCACTGAAACTGGCAATATGCGCTGGTATTGCGGGTATTGGTATCATCGCAGCCTTCACATATTACGCTACGCCTGATACGCAGCGCGTAGGTTACATGCCGTCACAACCGATTCCATACAACCACGAGTTGCACGTACAGCAACTTGGGTTGGATTGTCGTTATTGTCACAGCTTCGTCGAACACTCAGGTCATGCAAACGTGCCATCTGCAAACACCTGTTGGAACTGTCACCAGCACGTAAAAACGGATTCTCCTAAACTGGAGCCGCTTCGCAGAGCTGTTGATGAAACATACGAAAACTACGACGGTAAGCCGATCGAGTGGGTTCGTGTTCACAGAGTTCCTGATTATGCATACTTCAACCACTCAGCACACGTAAACCGTGGTGTCTCATGTGAGTCATGTCACGGAGAAGTACATGAGATGGAAGAGGTCTACCACGCTAAGTCTCTTACTATGGGATTCTGTCTCGAGTGTCACAGAAATCCTGAGAACAACATCCGTCCTCTCGAAGAGGTGTACAACCTAGATTACGACGCAGATACCTACCTCGCGGAGAATCAAGAAGTAGCGGATCTCGTTGAAGCATTTATCTCTAATGACGAAGTACTCAGTGAGAAGGCTGGTAAGCTCAGCTCACAGCAGAAGCTTGGTCACTACCTTAAGAATCACTGGAACGTGCAGCCTAAAGAGTCCTGCGCAACCTGTCACCGTTAATCCATACAGCAGTATATAATATAATGAGCAAAAGAGTTTTACATCATCCTGAAGTTCCTGCGGACGAGGCTGCAACTAATGTTTGGAGAAGCATCCGTGAACATGAGGATACAATTAAGTTTAGACACGAAGCGATTCGTGAATTCTACGATGAAGAAGACACAATGAGCGACGAAGAGCGTGATCTATCACGTCGTAACTTCGTTAAACTCATGGGGGCATCTACTGCACTTGCAGGTCTTGGTCTCGCATCATGTCGTCGTCCAGAGGCGTATATCCTTCCATACGCTGACGCACCAGAGTGGGTTGTTCCAGGACGTCCACTCCTCTACGCTACGACGATGCCGTCAGCGGGTGCGAGTGTTCCACTTCTCGTTAAGTCATACGAGTCTCGCCCAACACTCCTTCAGCCTAACACGTCTCACCCTGATAACATGGGGACAGACTCACACGTTCAGGCTTCTATCCTCAACCTTTACAGCCCATCACGTTCGCAAAGCTTCCTTAAGGACGGAGCGAAGGTAGATAAGGCAGAGTTCGACGCATTCTTCGCTGGAGTGCAGAAGAACGCTGGTAAGCTTGGTGTGGTCTTCGGTTCTGACGAGTCTCCTACTCGTAACCGTCTCGCTAAGGCTCTCGCTAAGAAGTTCAGAGGTATCAAGTTCTACTCGTATGAGGCACTTGAAAACGACGCGGCAAACAGCACGATCGACAAGGCATTCAATGCGAATGGCGTTAAGCTAGTTCCTCAACTGAAGAAGGCTGACCGTATCCTTTCACTCGACAGTGACTTCATCGAGCTCGATGCCAAGTCATCTGCTCTTGATTACTCTAAGAAGCGTCAAGGTGGTGGTGATAACTACGACCAAGAAGTAGATGAGAAGAAGATGAACCGTCTCTACCAAGTAGAGTCAATCTTCTCACTCACAGGTGGTATGGCTGATCACCGTCTCCGTGTAGCTCCATCAGAGGTTTCTAAGATCGGGGTAGCAGTAGCGATCGAGGCGAATAAGACTCTTAAAAATGATAAGCTTGCTAAGGCACTTGCTGGACTTAAAGCTGACATCAAGCCAGCTGGCGAAGGTGAAGAAGCTGAGAAGTACGCTAAGTACCTCAAGGAGTGGGTAGCAAACTGTGCTAAAGACCTCATCTCTAAGAAAGGTAAGTCACTTGTTCTCGTTGGTACTCAACAGCCTGCTGAACTCCACGCACTCGGTCTTGCTCTTAACGAGGCTCTTGGCTCATTCGGTAGAACGCTTAAGGCATACGCTTCTAAAGGATCTAAGCTGGGAACTATCTCAGACCTTAAGGCTGACGTTGATGCTAAGAAGGTTGATTCACTTCTCATCCTTACGCCATCTAACCCACTCTTCGATGCTCCAGCATCAGTAGACTTCGCGGGTATCCTTAAGGATGTTGAGTTCTCGATTCACGTTGGTGAGCGCACAGATAAGACGGCGTTCGGTTCATCATGGCACGTTCCAGCAACTCATTACCTTGAGAGCTGGGGAGACACGGTATCATCAAACGGTGCATACTCAGTCATCCAACCACTCATCCTTCCTCTCTACCCTAACACTTTCTCAGAGGTAGATATCCTTACTGCGCTTCTTAAAGGTGGGACACTTGCTGCTCCTACGGCACAAGAGCCATCAGCAGGATACTACGAAGTGAAGGCTACCTTCGCAGCAGAAGTATCAGGTAGTGCATCAGCATGGAACGAGCTTCTTAAGACCGGTTTCAATAAGAAGTCAGTACTTAAGCCTGTATCATTCACAGGGGTAGCATCACAGAAGGCACTTGCTGAGCGTTATGCAACAGCTCCTTCAGCAGAAGCACTTGAAGTCATCCTTGCTAAGGACCACTCAATCGCTGACGGTCGTTACATCGACAACGCTTGGCTCCAGGAAGCTCCAGACCCAATCGTGAAGCTTACATGGGACAACGCTGCTATCGTTTCTCCTAAGACCGCTAAAGAAATCGGCGTATATGACAAGATCGTTGAGCTTGAGAAATGGAATGCAGGTCGTCCAGAGATCGGTGAAGCATCACAAGCAAGAGCACCAAAGGCTAAGATCACTGTTGACGGTGTCGAGGTTGAGATTCCAGTACTCGTTGGCTTCGGTCAAGCAGACTACACCATTACCCTTCCTGTTGGATATGGACAGGGTGCCGATGATGAGCGTAATTCAGCTGATAAGTTTGACGCGAATGCTCCTACCGTAGGTCACGTTGGTCTCAACACAGGTTTCAATGTTTACCCACTTCGTAAGGAAGCATCTGAATTCCTCCTCAAGGGAGCGAAAGTAGAGCCTCTTAAGGAAACATACAAAGTTGCTTCTACTCAAGAGCACCATGCTATGTACGGACGTGCGCTTGCTCGTGAGATCTCAACGCATGAGTCAAACCACGCTAAGGGAGACTACCAGAAGCAACTCGACAACGTCGCGAAGCAGGGAATGGACTCTCACATTCCACCAAACATCCCACTCTACAAATCGAAGGATAAGGAGCAAAAGAGCCTCCTCAGCGATGAGATCCACCAGTGGGCGATGACCATCGACCTTAACACCTGTACAGGTTGTAACGCATGTTTGATCGCGTGTCAGGCAGAGAACAACATCCCAGTAGTAGGTAAGGAGCAAGTTGCTCGTGGTCGTGAGATGCACTGGATCCGTATGGACCGTTACTACGCGTCACAAGAGAACGAGTATGATGATCACGGTCACATGAAGGATAAGAAGACTCCATCATGGATCTCTGATAACCCAGCTATGATTCCTCAGCCGGTAGCATGTACTCAGTGTGAGTCTGCACCATGTGAGACCGTATGTCCGGTGAATGCTACTGTTCACACCGAGGAAGGTCTCAACGCAATGGCTTATAACCGTTGTATCGGTACTCGTTACTGCGCGAACAACTGCCCATTCAAGGCTCGTCGATTCAACTTCTTCGACTACAACAAGCGTAACCCAATCATCAAGAAGAACCTCTACAGAGGACCATTCGGTGAGAAGCAAGTTGGTAGCCCAGAGCACCTCCAACGTAACCCGAACGTTTCTGTTCGTATGCGTGGTGTCATGGAGAAGTGTACATACTGTGTGCAAGCAATCGAGCTCGCTAAGATCAAGCAGAAGCAAATCACTAAGAAGAAGGCAGAAGCTGCTGGTCTCTCAGTAAACGCGATCATCTCTAAGGAAGATCTCCGTGTGCCAACAGATGCTGTGAAAGTAGCATGTCAGAGCGCATGTCCTTCTGACTCGGTTTCATTCGGTAACCTCCTCAACAAGGAAGATAAGGTAAACCGTGCGAAAGGCAGCAAGCGTAACTACGAGCTCCTCAAGTATATCGGTACGTTCTCACGTACGACATACCTTGCTCGTGTGAAGAACCCTAACCCAGCAATGCCAGATGCTAAGTACATCGGTCTTGCGACTATCAACATCCACTAATCTCTGATCCCATGGCAACAGATTCATCAACAAAAACTGCAGGAGAGCGTAAGGGACCAAAAATTCCGGTTCTTCTACGTGAAGAGCTTATCCTTAACAACCGCTCCTACAACTGGATCACAGAACGTATCTGTGGTATTGTTGAGAAGCCACAGCCTAAGCTCTGGTGGCTCCTCTTCATCCCATGTGCATTAATCGCTGCGATTGGTGTTGGGTTCGGTCTAACGTACCTCGTATCTACTGGTGTAGGTGTATGGGGTAACTCGAACCGCGTTATGTGGGGTTGGCCGATTGTTAACTTCGTATTCTGGATTGGTATCGGTCACGCTGGTACGCTGATCTCCGCTATTCTCTTCCTGACGAGGCAGAACTGGCGTACCTCTATTAACCGTGCCGCAGAGGCGATGACGATCTTCGCGGTATGTTGTGCAGGTATCTATCCAGTCTTCCACGTTGGTCGTGTATGGATGGTGTGGTTCCTCGCTCCGATCCCAAATGCGAACGCAATTTGGCAGAACTTTAAGTCGCCACTCCTCTGGGACGTATTCGCGGTATCTACCTACTTCACTGTATCGGTGATCTTCTGGTACCTCGGTATGGTTCCTGACCTCGCGACCCTTCGTGACCGTGCGAAGAGCAAGATCTCACAGATCCTCTATGGTATCTTCTCTCTCGGATGGCGTGGATCTAACCGTCACTGGCAACACTATGAGGTAGCATACCTCATCCTGGCGGCGATCTCTACTCCACTCGTACTCTCAGTACACTCGATCGTATCATTCGACTTTGCTACCTCAGTAGTACCAGGATGGCACACCACGATTTTCCCACCATACTTCGTAGCTGGTGCGGTATTCGGCGGATTCGCGATGGTACTCACGATCATGATCCCGGCTCGTTCACTCTACGGCCTTCACGACATGATCACGATGAAGCACATCGACAACATGGCTAAGATCATCCTTACGACTGGTACAGTTGTAGGTTACGCATACCTCATGGAGCTCTTCGTAGCATTCTTCTCAGGTGCTAAGTACGAGGCGATGGCATTCACGTATCGTCTCACAGGTCCAGAGGCCGCTGGTTACTGGCTCATGATGTCATGTAACGTGATCTCCCCACAACTCTTCTGGTGGAGAGCATGCCGTGAGAACCTCTGGGTTGTTATGGGTGTTTGTATGGCAGTTAACGTTGGTATGTGGTTCGAGCGTTTCGTGATCATTGTAACGACTCTCCCACGTATGTGGCTCCCAGGTGACTGGAAGACATATGACCCAAGTGCAGTGGACGTATTCACGTTCGTTGGTACGATCGGTATGTTCCTCACCCTATTCAGCCTCTTCCTCCGCTTCCTCCCATGTATCAACATCGCAGAGGTGAAGTGGACGCTTCCTCAGAGTGATCCTCACCATGAAGATAAGGAAGAAATCGAAGACGACGGCATCGAAGTCATTCCTACTTACCAAAGAGAAATCGACAACGGAGCAACAAAAGCATAACCCTAACCTAATATTTTACAGTGAGCAAATCAGTTAAAAAAGTATACGGCTACCTTGCAGAGATTGAGACTCCGTCGAAGCTCTGGAAGGCATGTGAAAAGTGTCGTGACGCTGGATTCAAGAAGTGGGATGCGTTCTCTTCGTTCCCAGTTCACGGTCTGGACAAAGCGATGGGGCTTAAGAAGTCGATCCTTCCTTACCTTGTATTCTTTGGTGGTCTTACCGGTATCACTACCGGTTTCCTCCTCGCCTACATCACACAGGTACAGATCTACCCAACCGTAGTACAGGCTAAGCCTGCTAACATCTTCACAGTAGCAGCATTCTTCCCGATCATGTTCGAGCTTACAATCCTTCTCTCAGGATTCACCACGCTCTTTGGACTACTCGGACTTATGGGACTTCCTCGTCTGAACCACCCTCTCTTTGCTTCTAAGCAGTTCAAGAGAGTAACAGACGACGGTCTCTACATCGCGATCGAAGCGCGTGACCCTAAGTTCTCTCCAGAGGCAACTAAGGCGTTCCTTGAAGAGATCGGTGGATATAACATCGAACTCGTAGAAGACGACGAATAAGCATCAACACAACACTTTAGAATCTATTCGATATGATCAAATATTTCTTAATCATCTTTACTGCTATTGCAGTGCTTATCATGGGCGTATTCGGCTTCAGAGGCCGTAAGTTCCGTGACACTCCAGTACGCCTCTTCCCAGATATGGAAGTGATGGACAAGGTCCAGGGGCAGATGGATAGCGAATTCTTCGCTGACGGTGTGGCATCACGTCCACAAGTTCCAGGAACAGTTGTTCACTCAGCTGACTCTAGCATCTACTCAATCGAGTTCGGTGAAGGTCGTGAGGGTTACTACTACGAAGGTAAGTTCGGCGACTACTTCGGTGCAGGACTTCCTAAGGAGCTTAACCTCAATAAGGACAACATCGAGGCATTCCTCGGTCGTGGTCAAGAGCGCTACGGTATCTACTGTGCAGTATGTCACGGTGAAGCTGGTGACGGCGCAGGTGTAACGAGCAAGTACGGTATCGCAGGTATCGCGAACTTCCACGCTCCTAACTACTCAGCATCACAATATCCTGACGGACGTCTCTATGACGTAATCACTAACGGTAAGGGGAACATGAGCGGATACGGATACAACATCCCAGTCGCTGACCGATGGGCAATCGTTGCCTACGTGCGTGCTCTCCAAAACGCGAAAAACATCCCTCTCTCGGAGGCAACAATCACAGAATAAACGTAACACTACACATTTAATACTATGGGACACTTTGTTACATCAGCAAATATACCAGTAGATGGTGAAAAGCTTACTCACCCACTGGTGAAGACGCTTAAGCTAGTATCTGCTGCCGTTGCCGTAATCGGTCTTGGCGTTGGAGCCTTCATTTGGTTCGGTCAAGAAGACGAAGTCGTTAAGGGATCATACACGTACTCTTACCTCTTCGGATTTACCTTCTTCCTTACACTCGCTATTGGTGGGTGTTTCTGGACTCTTCTTCACAACGTTTCTAACTCAGGTTGGGGAACGTCTGTTCGTCGTATCTTTGAGAACCTTGGATTTGTATTCCCATTCATGTTCATTCTCATGATTCCATTCTTCTTCCCAGACTTCCAGAAGTACCTCTGGGAGTGGCTAACGATCTTCAACGACGTTACAGCTGCTGAAGGTGTGAGCCGTTACGCTGGTACTCTTACACTCTTCGGTGCTGAGGTTCCACATGGCGGATTCTACGGAACAGTAGGCAACTCAGAGCTCCACTACGGACTCATGGATAAGCATGAAGCTATCCTTGATACGAAGTCATGGTACATGAACCCAGTGGCTTGGTACATCCGTGCGGTATTCTACTTCGCGTCACTCGGCTTCGTGATCTGGCACATGAGAAACCTCTCAGTGAAGCAAGACACAGACCCGAATCCAGGCGTTAAGAACCTCTTCACTGCTCGTGCACACGCATCATGGGGGCTCCCAATCTTCGGTGTCGCACTGACCTTCTGGGCATTCGACTTCGTCATGGCTCTCGATTATAAGTGGTTCTCTACAATGTGGGGTGTCTACTTCTTCGCAGGATGTGCGATGTCTTCAATGGCTCTCATCATTCTTACTGTGATCACGCTTCGCCGTCTCGGTTACCTTAAGCACGTTGTCTCAACAGAGCACTTCCACCTCATGGGTAAACTGAACTTCGCGTTCGTTGTCTTCTGGGCATACATCACATTCTCTCAGTTCTTCCTCTACTGGTACGCTAACGTAACAGAGGAGACGTCATACTACCTCCTTCGTAATACAGAAGGCTGGAACATTGTTAGTATCTGTCTCGTATTTGGTCACTTCGCACTCCCAATGCTCGGTCTTATCCGTCAGGACGTGAAGAAGAACATGACCTACATGACGGTTATGACAATCTATCTTCTTACCATCCACATGGTAGATGTATACCACATGATCATCCCAGAGCGTGCACCATCACTCTCCCTCATTCTAGGTCTAGGTGATATCCAACTCTGGTTCGGTGAATTCAAGTCATGGGGATGTGACATCCTCGGCTTCATCACCATCGGAGCAGCGTTTGTCTTCTTCTACCTTAATAACCTTACCTCGGTTGCGCTCTACCCACACCGCGACCCACGTATCCTCGAATCTGCTAACGTACACAACTAATGGACCCACAAAGAGATACCCCACTAAAAAGATTTGGAGCATTCTGGATTGGACTCTTCATTGTAGTTTCATTCGGAGTAGCGGCACTCTTCCTTTCGCCTTCATTCAAGGCTGATATGGAGGACCCAGCCCTTCAATCACAATACGAAGCGCGTCTTGCGATCAAAGCTGATGTAGACGCGGCACAAGCAGAGCAGTTCGAGTTCAAGAAGAACGGAAACAAGGCTCAAGTAGCACCAGAACAAGCGTTCGCTTACACCGCTAAGCAACTCCTCACGGCTCAGCCTAAGAAGACTGGCACGGTTGTTCCTGGATCACCAACTGATCTCAAGAATAACTCAGGTAACTAAACCCTAGCGTACTCATTAAGATGTCAAACGACCAAACTAATACACTAGATGCACGTCTCCGTACGGCTATCGATAAGTCGGTCAGCAACCCAGTGATGTTCTTCTTCACGACCGGTGCTCTCTGGCTTGTGGTATCGATCCTCCTCGGGGTGCTTGCGTCACTTAAGTCACACTGGCCAACGTTCTTCGAAGCGTTTGGTGAACTCAGCACCGGACGTGCATATGTAGCACACCTCAATGTCCTCATCTACGGATGGTGTTTCCCTGCTGCATTCGGAGCGATCATCTGGTTCATGTCTCGTCTCTGTCGTAAGGAGTCAAAGCATGCTGGTATCATCGTTGCCGCTGGCCTCGTATGGAACTTCGGTGTAGTAATCGGCCTCCTCGGTGTCATGCTCGGTAAGAGTACAGGTGTACCTTGGATGGAGTTCCCTAACCAATGTTGGGTGATCTTCCTCTTTGCTTACATTCTCATCGCGATCTGGAGCTTCGTACAGTTCCGTGTTCGTGAGGGTGGCCATGTTTATATCTCACAGTGGTATATTCTTGCAGCGCTCTTCCTCTTCCCTTGGATCTTCTGTTCTGCTCATATCTTCACATTTGTCTTCGACGGACATCCTGTGATGACAGCAGCGGTAGCAAGCTGGTTCAAGTCGTCGATCGTGAACCTCTTCTTCATCCCAGTAGCAGCAGCTTCTGTGTACTACATCGCTCCTAAGGTAACAGGACGTCCAGTACACAGCTACAGCCTAGCGCTCCTCGGATTCTGGACTCTCATCATTCTCGGTGCATGGGGCGGTATCCAAAAGCTTACTGGTGCTCCACTCCCAGCGTTCATGCCTTATGTCAGTGCGGCTGCGGGTGTTCTCTTCTTCATCCCTGCGTTGACGATCGGATACAACATCCTCATGACGACTAAGTCTCATCATGATCTCGCTAAGAAGAGTCCTTCACTCCGCTTCACTGTTGCGAGTGTGATTGCTCTCATCGGAATGGGAGTTGCTGGTGTATTCCTCAATCTCCCAAGTGTTATGAGAGGGACTCAGTTCAGTCTCTCTGGATATGGTTACGAGATCCTTGCTCTCTACGGTGTCTTCAGCATGAGCATGTTCGCAGCGATTTATTACATCGTACCACGTGTAACTAAGCGTGAGTGGCTCGCTCCGTCTTTCATCCGTACTCACTTCAACCTTTCAGCGTACGGTGTCATTGCAGTCGTGATGGGATCAATCCTCGGCGGATACCTCCAAGGCGCAGCTGTTGAAGCGATCGACCAACCATTTAGCGACGCGAAGGCGACGGCGTACATGATCAGTATCTTTAACTCGATTGCTTGGGTGATCATTCTGATCTCGAACCTCGCATTCCTCTTCCACATTCTCTTAATGGCAGTACGTCTCGGCCGTCACAGCAAGCACGCTACTCTCATCGAGGAACATCACGGGTCATCACCACACGGTGCAGATGGCAAAGTTAACAACTACTAATTTAATCTCATGTCATTTCAAAAATTTACACTCGGTTTAGTAGCAGCCTTTGGTCTCCCATGGCTTCTCCTCATCGCGGTTCCATTCGGAACGACGCGTAACATTGATGCTCCTGAGTTCGACGAGGACAAGGATGGTAGAACAGGTCTCTACGAGACAGCGTCACGCACAGGTCGTGTTGCTAATGGTTCTGAAGTATACGGCGCGAATGGTTGCTACGTGTGTCACACCCAAGTGATCCGTCCTACGAACGCTGGTAATGACCTCTGGCGTGATGCTTGGGCTGGTCAGAAGAACGATGACACTAAGAATGGTCCTCGTGAGTCAAATGCCTTCGACTACAAGGGCGAACTCATCGCTCACATCGGTCTTACTCGTAACGGTCCAGATCTCTCGAACGTAGGTTATCGCCTCGAGCAGGCGGCGGCAGCAGCAGGAGTATCTCCTGAAGATTACGTTTACCAACGTCTTCTTACGCCACGTGCTATCCTTGATAACTACGACTCGACCTGTCCATCTCAGCCACAGCTCTTCCGCCCAGCGAATGCATTTGGTCAAACGACTGAAGCATACCTTGACGCAGAAGGTAACAAGCTTGTCCCAGGCAAGTCTGCTAAGGCTCTCGCTAACTATCTCCTTAAACTTAAGAAGGACGATTTCATCCCTGACTCAATCAACTACAGTAGAGACTAATCATCTCTTACTCTAACACATTCATCTCATGTCAGATAACAATCAAAAACCAGATTTAAACGAGGATCTCAACGTACTAGATGCTCATGGAAATCTAGTCGAAGCGAGTGCAGCTAGCTCTCGTGAGAATCAACTGCAGGAAAACGGCATGGAGCCGGTTTCTCTCTGGATCATCCTTGCATGCTTCGCAGGTGTTCTCGTCGCAGGTACTGTCCTCGGTAAGAGCGGAGTCCTCTCAGCTAACTCATACAATGAGTTCGTTGTCTCCGGATACACGCAAGCTGAACGCCCAGGCGGCGCAGAAGAGGTCATCGTCCCTGCGGCGATCATCGACGTCTTCGCTAAGAAGGGTGCTAAGATCTACCAAGCAAAATGTCAGGGTTGTCACCAGCCTACAGGTCTCGGTGATGGCGCGAACTTCCCTCCTCTCGGTGGATCTGAGTGGGTACAGGGTGATACGTCAGCTCTTGCTCAGATCATCCTCAATGGTGTGATCGGACCAATCAAGGTCGCAGGCCGTACTTGGAATGGTGCTATGCCAGGACAAGCTGCAGGTATGACAGACGAAGATCTCGCAGGTCTCATGACCTATATCCGTAATAGCTTCGGCAACGAGACAGGAGACGTGATCTCGATCGAGATGGCATCAAATGCTCTTGCAGACTATAAGACGCGTATGGGACCAGCTCCAGTCGCTCCTCCAATTAAAGTTGCGGAGCTCGAAAGTAAGTATATGGTTAGCCTCAAGGGTGCAAAACTGGACCCAGCAACCAAAGTAAATCCAGAAACTCTTGAAGTAGTAGCAGAGTAAACAACCCAGCTAAACTAATAATCTAACAACTATGAGTGCTAGCACATCACACGATCATCACGATCATCACGAACCTAACTTCCTCCAGAAGTATGTTTTCTCTACTGACCATAAGACAATTGGTATTCAGTACGGAGTGACGGCTCTTCTCTTCATCGCGCTTGGCTTCTATCTTATGATGGTCATGCGTTGGTCAATCGCTTACCCACATGAGCCACTCCCAGAGTGGATGTCATGGGTCTTCACTGAAGAATGGCGTGGCCGTTGGCTCCAAGACGGTAAAGTCACGGGCGAAACTTATAACATGTTCGGTGCTATGCACGGAACTATCATGGTCTTCCTCGGCGTTGTACCTCTCGGCTTCGGTGCCTTTGGTAACTACGTTATGCCGCTTCAGATCGGTGCACCAGATATGGCGTTCCCTAAACTCAACATGATGTCATTCTGGCTCTACTTCGTAGGTGGTGCGATGATGGTTGCATCATTCTTCCTTGAGTCAGGTGCTGCTAAATCAGGTTGGACGAACTACCCACCACTTGCACAGATTGCAGACTCTCAGTTTGTGAATCAGCTCTTCACAGGGCAGACGCAGTGGCTCCTCGGTATGGTATTCCTCATCTCCTCATCACTTCTCGGTTCTGTGAACGTGATTGTGACAATGGTGAACCTCCGTGCTCCTGGTCTTACTTGGTTCCGTATGCCGTTCTTCTGTTGGGCGATGCTTGTAATCGCATTCCTTCTCCTCCTAGCCTTCCCTCCTCTTGAGGTTGCGGCGATCATGCAGGTGATGGACCGACTTACTGGATCTAGTTTCTTCATGCCATCAGGCCTCTATACTGCCTCTGCAGGTGCGCTCGATGTCTCAGGTGGTGGATCTCCACTACTCTATCAGCACCTCTTCTGGTTCCTCGGACACCCTGAGGTATACGTACTCCTCCTCCCTGCGATCGCATGTGTGGCTGAGATTATCCCAACAAACACGCGTAAGCCTCTCTGGGGATACAAGTCAATGGTATGGGGTGTAATGGTTCTCGGTTTCCTCTCATTCATCGTATGGGCTCACCACATGTACCTCACTGGTATGGGACCAATGGTGTCTAGCTTCTTCCAGGTGACTACAGTATTGATTTCCGTACCATCGGTAATCCTTCTGACCTCACTCCTTATCTCACTTTGGGGTGGATCGATCCGATTTAACCAACCAATGATGTGGGCTGTAGCCTTCATCCCGATGTTTGGTATCGGTGGTCTTACCGGTCTTCCTCTCGCATTCAACCTTGCGGATCTTCACCTTCACGACACGTACTACGTGATTGGTCACTTCCACTACGTTGTTGCTCCAGGTATTCTCTTCGGTCTCTTTGCTGGTATCTATCACTGGTACCCTAAGGCGACAGGACGTCACATGAACAACTTCCTCGGCCACCTTCACTTCTGGCCATCACTCATCTTCATTAACCTCGTCTTCTTCCCGATGCTTATTCAGGGGATGGCTGGTTTCCACCGTCGTTGGTACAATGGTGGTGATGCATACCTCGAGAAGGCTGCTGATGGCGTGAACGTGTTCGGTCTCACCGTTCTTGAGAAGATCGACCTCAACATCCTCATGTCGACGAGCGCATGGTTCCTCGCTGCTGCTCAGATTCCATTCATCGTGAACTTCTTCACGTCATGGAAGACAGGTAAGAAGGTCGAGAATGATAACCCATATGATGCGACGACTCTTGAGTGGGCGACTCCTACGCCTCCAGGACATGGTAACTTCGAGACTCTTCCTGAAGTATACCGTGGACCATACGAGTACAGCCGTCCAGATCATGACGAAGATTACTACCCACAATGGCATGAGCCAGCGGTAGCTAAGAAAGAAGAAACTGCGGACCTATAAACAGGAACAACGCTCAAAAATTTGATATTATGAACGAAAAAATTCTGGACGAAATTCCCTACATCGTCAATCCCCGTAAGGATACAGGTCTTTTTAACTCAAAGATCGGTATCTGGCTCTTCCTCGCCTCAGAAGTGATGCTCTTTGGAGGTCTCTTCTCTGGTTACATCTTCCTCCGCGTTTACGCTGACTATCCATGGCCAGAGCGTGTTCTTCCGATCCTTCCAGGTCTCGTGAACACCTTCATCCTCATTGCTTCATCGGTAACGGTGGTATTCGCATGGGCGATGCTCAAGCTTGGTAAGTGGAACATGTTCCGCCTCTTCATGGGGATCACCATTGCTTGTGCAGCGATCTTCATGGGCTTCAAGGTGGTTGAGTATAAGGCTAAGTTTGAGCACCAAGGTGTTCGTCTTGCTGACTACACGATCCTAGAGGGTCACTTACATGCTGCGGACGTTGATTCTCACGGCCACATTGTACATGATTCTCACGGACACGATGCTCACGGCGAAGGTCATGACGCTCACAAAGGTCACGACGACCATGGTAATAAGGAAGCTACGACAGTTCACACATCTGTGAACAACATCATCTTTGATGCGAAGAAGCTTACCTTCGACCTTACTAAGGTTGATGAAAAGTACCTCGAGACAATCCTTGAGCAAGCGGCAACGCATGATGCAAAAGTAACGTTCTCGAAGGATGTCTTCTCTCAATCTGAGCCAGGTGTGAAGCCTGTTAAGATCATCTCAGCTGGTGATGAACTCTCATACGAGAAGCTCATCGCTGCTAAGGAAGCATTCGTAGCGGCTCGTACGCACAACGCTGCAGAGCGTACAGCTGAACTTCGCCGCCTCTGGAAAGAGTCAAAAGCGGAGAACGAAGGTGTTGCTGGTTGGAAGCAAGCACAGGATATCGCTATCGATACAGACAAGCTTGCACTCGTTCCTGCTAAGTCATCGATCTCAGCAACAGTTGAGCCACATATCTCATTTGTTTTTGCTCCGCAAAAGGTTAAGTCTTACAATGCATCAAGCCTGACTCGTAAGGACGGAACAATGGTTGTCGGTAGCCTCCAGAAGTCTCCAATGGAGCTCGGAATCGACGCGGTTGATTTCACCTTCCTCGTTCAGCAAGCTGAAGAGATGGGAATCGACCCTGACGATGCGGTTGAGAAGGCATGGATCCTTTCGCACAGCCCTGCAGTGAAAGCGGCATGGGAGGAGCACAAGAAGCATGTAGCTGCTATTGACGAAGCTTACTTCCAGGAAGCTCTCAAGAAGACTGATGGTGACGAAGAGAAGGCAAGAGAGATTGCTAATCACGTACCAGAAGTTGAGAAGTACCGCATGACTTGGAAAGACCTTGTTCGTTATGGATCACATGGAGAGATCAATCTCCAGTGGTATGACGGATTCAAGGGTGCTAACCACAAGAATGAAGAGTGGGCAGCACACTTCCCAGACATCTCTATCCCTCGTGAGCAAATCGCGTTCGAGTCTAAGTTCACACCTAGATGGAACAACTACTACGCGATCTACTTCACGATCACAGGACTCCACGGTCTTCACATCATTGGTGGTGCGATTGTACTAGGATACTACATGTTCTGCCCGAATATGTTCCGCAAGAACCCAACATGGCTCGCAAACCGTGTCGAGGTTGCTGGTCTCTTCTGGCACTTCGTTGACCTTGTTTGGATCTTCCTCTTCCCAATCCTTTACTTAATGTAATTAACCCTGTTCAATCCTAACCAAAATTTAAAATTATGGCAGCAGACTCACCAGAAGCTCTTAAAAAGCAACTTAAGCTCTATGCGGCAATCGGCGGATGTTTATTCATCGGAACGATTCTCACTGTAGCAGTAGCGGTTGTACCAGCTCTCGACTTCGGCGATCGTGGATTCTCACAAGGCGACCTTGTGATTGGTCTCCTCATCGCGTCCGTCAAGGCATCGCTCGTGATGTACATCTTCATGCACCTTAATCACGAGAAGAAGCTCATCTACCTTATCTATGGTATGTCAGGTTTCTTCGCGATTTGTCTCTACTTCCTCACCAAGCTCTCATTCATCGATCCTATCAAGTACGTAGGGTTCTTTACAGGCGGCGAATAAAGCTTATATTGTTGATATTATGTCACTCCGTACCTTCCACATCATTTTCGTTATCATTACGACTCTGCTCTGCATCTTCGTAGCGGTTTGGGCCTTTGTCCTTGCACCACCTACTTTAGCAGATTCAGCGAGTAAGCTAGGGATAGCAGGAATCGTGGGGGCTCTCATTATGCCGGCGTACGGGGTGTACTTTTACAATAAGATTAAGAAGATCTCACTCTAATTGACCATGATGACGATACTAGGATGCCAGGCATGTATTGAGGCCTTTAAGTCTGCAGGCGGTAACGCTGCAGGATGGGCTATCTTTACCATGTTAGTCGTAGTAGCCTTCATGATGGTCACTGTTGGAGTAACGATGGCTCGCCTAGGCAAGCGCCAAAAGGAAGCTATGCCAAGCAAGTACAAGGATCCTCTTAACGACAAATAACTCTCTTTCTCAAACTTTTCATATGACGACTCCCACAAAACTCTTCGGAATTCCAGAAAGCTTCTCCGAGCATGGAGGTCAGGTTGACCTCATGATTGACGTAGTACACTACTTCATGTTTGCTCTCTTCATTGGTTGGACAATCTTCTTCTTCATCTGTCTCTTCAAATTCCGCAAGAGCAACAACAAGAAGGCTTCTTACCATGGTGTTACGAACCACGTATCCACGCACCTTGAGATCGGTGTTGTGATCATCGAGGCTGTACTCCTTCTCGGTCTTGCTCTTCCTCTCTGGAAGGAAAGAACGGACAAATTCGACGAAGTACAGGCTCAAGACCCAGTACGTGCTCGTGTAATCGGTTATCAGTTCGCATGGAACTACCACTACCCAGGTGCAGATGGTAAGTTCGGTCGTATTGACCGCCGTCTCGTAGCGAACGTAGGTGATCCATGTATTGACCCTAACGACCCTAACGGATGGGATGACTACACTAGTTCAGTACTGAAGCTTCCTGTAGACCGTCCAGCGATCCTTTCGATCACATCAACAGACGTTATCCATAACTACTCCATCGTTCCTATGCGTATACAGCAGGATGCGATGCCAGGTAAGGACATCCCAATGTGGTTCAAGCCGATCAAGAAAATGGAGACGTTCGTCGTATGTGGACAGCTCTGTGGTGAAGGTCACGCGAACATGTCAGGTGTGATGGAAGTCATCTCACAGTCGAAGTTCGACAAGTGGGCTGAAGGCCAATCCAAGGAGTCTCTAGAGAAAAGCAAAGCAGCTCAAAAGACTGTTGCGTCTCTCTAAGCTAACTCTCTGTCACTAAGACAACGAATTAAATCCCAGCTACGGCTGGGATTTTTTGTATTCAGAGGACTGCATTACATCCGCCTGCTCGTATCTAATTTTTGGCTTAAATGGTATTAGCGGTCACCTGACATAACCGCTAAGGTTCCAAGGCGTTGAACGCCTACTTCTGAATAGCCGCCATAATATCAGCAGCTTGTTGGCTCGTGGATGCCTTGAGGTCTCTCCAGGTGAGAGTCCCTGATTTAAAGAGGTAAGCCTGACGCTTGGCGAGTCCTACAACTGGGAACTGAGGAACTCCAAAGGCATGGATTACTTTGTTCTCTTCATCGGCGAGGAGAGTGAAGGGGAGCTTATACTTCTCTTGGAAGGCCTTCTGCTCCTCGACACTGTTGTGAGAGACTCCAATAACGGTTACTCCTTTGTCCGTGAGTTCGGCAAAGCTGTCACGAAGGGAGCACGCCTGTTTAGTACAGCCAGGGGTGTCAGCCTTCGGATAGAAGTAGACCAGTAACCACGGCTCATTCTGGTAATCTGCGAGTGAGATGATGGATCCTGTTTGGTCCGCTACAGATACAGATGGTAATGAGGCACCTAGGCTCAGTGGTTCTGCGATGGCTGATGCGCATAAGGAACCTGACGCTATGAGGGAGAATAACTTACAAAGCATAGCAAAATGTGGCACGGATCATGTCAGATGCAAATGGTTTTGCGCTCATGACTGATCAAGGCTATAGCAAAGGGGTGAATGAGGCCGAAACGACGGAAGCGATTCTTCTGAGGACATATGAATTCAGTGAGACGAGTCTCATTGTCCATTGGTTCAGCAGAGACTATGGCCTGATCAAGACTGTGATTAAGGGGGCTACAGGTCCTAGAAGCCGCTACAAGGGCATGCTTGAGGCCTTCACGGTCGCAGATGTCTCCTTCCAACCGCCTCGTGGAGATTCTGACTTATCTAAACTCATTGATCTTGAGCTCGTTAGGCAATACTCCGGTTTAGGAAGCTCGTATCATCGCCTCTTAGTGGCCTCATATCTCGGCGCTCTAGTAGGGCACTGGTTAGAGGGTGCGCAGGAGGAGAGGGGAATCTACGACCTACTGGGGCGTGCACTGGGATATGTGAATGAGAAGACGATCGAGTGGAAGGCTGTGACCTACTTCGAAAAACAACTCGCGAGTGAGTTGGGCTACGGTACGAATCAGGCTGTCTTACAGCAATCAGCGAGCGCCAAACTAACTCAGTTGAGAATCAAAGTTAGAGAGTCTATTGCTCAAAAGTCTGGGAGATGAACTCTACTAGAAAGGGCGGAGAGTTGAAAGGGATAAAGGGGGGCGCATTCCTGAGGTTACGCTTTGAGGATAGCTATCTTGAAACTGTAGGAAGAGCCTTTAATCTTACAAAGTCTATTCAGCAGCTCTGTAAGAGCGTCAGATACCAGCCCAGCCTGTAGTGCCCGCAGGTGTTGCACAATGTGTAACCCTTGGGCACGGAGGGCTGGGGCAGGCGCGCCCCCTTATGATGCAACGTCAAGTGGATCACAGTACCCGCAAGACTTCATTAAGGCGCAGCCCCCCTTCCGCGACCACATTCAAGGAGAGGCACTCAAAGGTGTCAAAATAGCCCATAGATGACCTTTCTTACCCATGAGCGGATCAAGGGTGCATTATGCTTTATATGAGCTTTTATGAGCCTTCTAGATAGTGAAGGCTCCGCTAGTCAGTAAGCGATCTATTCGAACTCGAACTGGGCGATCTTTTTAGCTGCTTTTTTGGCTTCTTTTGCGCGCTTAGCCGCTTCTTCATCGGTATCGTCCTTACGCGGGATCTTAGAATCGATGAGAATGAGATCCTTCTCTGTGATTCCGTCCCATATGATGAGTTTGCCATCCTTAATCGGTTGATCGATCATCTGCGCTTCCCCTACAGTACCGTTAACGATGCTGACGAGGTACTGGCCTTGGTGCTGAGAGGTCTCGAAGAAGAGGCGCTTCTTATACTGATCATTGAGGTAAAATACGGCTCCATACCCTTTTCCATTATCGGCAGGAAAGGGCTTATAACTCTCGAAGTTTGAGGTCGCGAAGGCTGGCATCTTACGCATGTATAATGGCTTCCCCTTATGTTGATAGGTGAAGATCATGTTCTGCGATTCTCCTGGTTGGGTCTGATGGTGAAAGGTGATGCGAGGCTCTGGAGTGTTAAGACTGCACGACGAGAGGAGCACTGCCATGAAGCAGAGGGGGAGAAGGAGGAGTGTGTTCACTTCTCTATAAAAAAGAACCCAAGGCGCAGATGCAACCTTGGGTTTCTAAAAATATTAGTTCAGGGAACTAGAATTAGCCCATGAGCTCTGTGATGAGGTTCTCAAGCTTAACGATGTCAGCTGAGAATGCACGGATACCTTGAGCTGTTTTCTCTGTAGCCATTGCGTCCTCGTTGTAGAGGAAACGGAATTCTGCTTCGTTGAGAGAGATCTTTTCGAGGTCTGATGCAGCAGCTGCTTCAGGAGTAAGTTTTACTTCGATTTCTTCCTCTGACGCCGCAAGTTCTGCGAGAAGGTTTGGTGAGATCGTAAGAAGGTCTGATCCAGCAAGTTCTGTGATCTGTCCTTTGTTACGGAATGATGCACCCATTACTTCTGTGTTGTATCCAAACTTCTTGTAGTAGTTGTAGATCTTAGTAACAGATTGTACACCTGGGTCTTCTGCACCTACGTACTCTGTTCCTGTTTGTGCCTTGTACCAGTCATAGATACGGCCAACGAATGGTGAGATGAGTTGTACGCCTGCTTCTGCACATGCTACTGCTTGTGCGAATGAGAAGAGGAGAGTGAGGTTACAGCGGATACCTTCTTTCTCGAGTTCTTCTGCAGCCTTGATCCCTTCCCATGTAGAAGCGATCTTGATGAGTACACGGCTCTTGTCGATTCCTTCAGCAGCGTATGCTTCGATGAGCTCTTTTGCTTTTGATACTGTACCAGCTGTGTCGAATGAGAGACGAGCGTCAACTTCTGTTGAAACACGACCTGGAACGATCTTGAGGATTTCTAGACCGAAGAGGATGAGGATACGGTCAAGTACTGCTTCCATACCTTCAGACTTCTTCTCAGCAACAGCTTGCTCTACAAGGTGCTTGTACTCAGGCATCTCAGCTGCCTTGAGGATAAGTGATGGGTTGGTGGTCGCGTCTTGTGGGGTGAATTCTTTGATCGCGCCAAAGTCACCTGTATCTGCTACTACTGTTGTAAACTTCTTGAGTTGGTCGAGTTGGTTGCTCATATCTTCATACGCTATTCCTCAAATATCGTCATTTGACCAGAGGAAAGTGACATCGAAGATGAATTTTATCTATGCATTCTGTGACACTAGACGAGCGCCTCCTCTGTGATGCGTCTCATTATCCCCTGAGAATACAAAAAGAGCGGACACATCGTGTCCGCTCAAAAGCTATAATTAAATTCAGCTTACGCTGAAGTTAAATTAGAGTGAGAATGAAAGAGCTACACCAGCAACTGTGTAGTCTGTTCCACCTGCCCATGCTTCGTTGTTCTGGATGTTTGTAACGTAAACACCAGCACCAAGGTCGTCGCTAAGAGCTTTGTCGAGTGAAAGAGTAGCTGTGTATGAAGCAAGTCCGTCTACATCAGCACCGTATCCAGCTTGACCGAATGCGAAACCAGCACCGAGCTCAAGGCCAAGTGATGTTGTGTCGTTAAGGTCGATGCCGTATCCAGCTGTGAACTCTTGCCATACACCGTTCTTCCATGAACCACCTGTACCAACTGATGTTGTTGAACCGAAGTCAAGACCGAATGCTGACGTTGAAAGACCGAGGTAGATCTCGCTGTCGTTCTCTGTACCGTCGTCGTATGTGTATGTAACTGCACCAAGGTCGATTGAACCGAATCCAAGATCTTTAGTTACACCACCGTATACGTCTGTTTCGTTGTACTCGAATGAACCACCGTTGTTGTTTGACATACGGCCGTTCCAAAGACCTGCGTACCAACCAAGACCACAGTCACACTCACCTGATACGTCGATACCGAAGTCTGCGAATTGGTTTTCACCGATTGTGAAGTCAAGACCACGGAAGATGTAACGTGAGTGGTAACCTGCTGATACGTCAAGAGCTGTTGTTGAAGCTGTTGAACCTGCGAATGCAGAAGCTACTGCTACTGCGCTAACTACGAATGTTGTGATATTTCTCATAGTGCTGATACGATTAGCAGGCGATTCAGATTCTGCAACAGGAAAAATGCAAAAAATTCATGAGTCTTTATGATTTAAGTTACTCATCACTCATATTAGCCCTGTTAATTTCGCTCGATAGACCATCGATTCCATCCGATATGTTAATCAGTCGTGAGTATCCTTGTTCTTTTAGTAGATTTATGGCTTTGAGGCTTCTGAGGCCTGCCTTGCAGTGGACGTAGATGGGGCGATCTCTCGGGAGCTCAGGTATCTGGTTTTTGAGGGTGCTGAGGGGGAGTAATTGGCTACCTGGCAGACGATGTTGGGCAAATTCGGCGGGTTCTCTTACGTCTAGGAGGAAGATATCCTCCGTTTGCATGAGTGAGATCAATTCGTCGCAGGTGATCGATGGTGCGGTATCTAGAGCACAGGACTCTGTTTTTTCCTCTTTGAGGGAGGTGATCTTAGGGCTGTCTGAGCAGAGCGGACAGGCTGGATCCTTTTGAATAGAGATCTCGCGGAAGGAGGTGTCGAGCGCACTATAGTAGAGCATCTTACCTACTGGAGGCGTGCCGACTCCCGCTAAGTATTTGATCGCCTCCATCGCTTGCATCGATCCAATGATCCCAGGGAGCGTTCCGATGACGCCCGCTTCGAGGCAGTTCGGGACTGCTCCATCATCTGGCACTGCAGGTACTAGGCAACGATAACATGGGCTCTCATCACGGTAGTCAAACATCGTGAGCTGCCCCTCGAACTGAAAGATAGAGCCATAGACCAGAGGCACCCTCGCAAAGAAACACGCATCATTACTCAGAAAGCGCGTCGTAAAGTTATCAGACCCATCAATGACGAGGTCGTGTTCTTCTACTAGAGACAGGGCATTGTCTTGGGTGAAGGGGACTTGATGCAGGGTGATCTGGAGTTCTGGATTGAGCGCGAGGAGTTCTCGGCGAGCGCTTTCTACCTTTGGTTGACCCACATCATGTGAGCGGTGCAGTATCTGACGCTGTAGATTAGACTCATCGACCGTGTCATGATCGATGATAGTGAGGTGACCAACTCCTGCAGCGGCTAAGTAAAGAGCAGACGGACTCCCTAACCCTCCCGCTCCTATTAAGAGTACCTTGCTACGGAGCAACTTTAGCTGAGCGTCCTCCCCAAATCCAGGGAGTAGGAGATGCCGCGCATAGCGTGCTTTTTGTGCCTCTGTCATCATGTCTCTACTCATGGAACAAAAAATAAATCAAAACAAGTGCAGTTTATGGGTTGCCTTTCAGAAAATGTTATCCTTAAAAGGAGGTCGTATGGCTGAAGTAGCTTCCACATTTCGATTAGAACCAGGTGATCCCGCGATTGAGTTTTCCCTAGAAGACCCACGTGGTGGTCAATATTCGTTTGAAGATGTCGCAGGAGAACGAGGAACATTACTCTTCTTTGCCTGTAATCATTGTCCATATGTTGTTCACCTAGCTAAGCAGATCGGTGAATTAGCAGAGGACTACATCGATGAAGGGATCGGGACGGTTGCGATCATGTCTAATGATGTAGAGAACTATCCTGCCGATGCTCCAGATAAGATGGGAGAGTTTGCTGATGAGAGTGGCTGGGACTTCCCATACCTCTATGATCCAACACAAGAAGTGGCACATGCTTACTCTGCAGCGTGTACTCCAGACTTCTTCCTCTTCGATAAGGATGGTTATCTCTTCTATGCAGGTCAGTTTGATGAATCACGTCCAGGTAACGGAGAAGAACCTTCAGGAGAGGATCTACGCGAAGCGATCGATACTCTCCTCGCTGGTGAAGACCTAGGCTCAGACCCATATCCTAGTACTGGCTGTAACATCAAGTGGAAGCCTGGTAACGAACCTGACTACTTCACTCCTAAGAAAAAGTAAGCCCTGTCGGCCTCATTGGCTCGACTGACGGAATACCACAGATTAACAAGCTTTGAGATCAGCGCATGGATAACCATGTGCTTTTTTATTGGATGGGCGAGGGCGCCTCTTGGTTCACAGGCAAAAGAAGTTAAGAAACGCTAACATTTACTGACGATGGCGACAGAACAGGTGATAGCCTAGGCATCATCATTACTTATGTACGTCCTCTGTTCACGGTACCCCCAATACGGATCATGAAACTCTGATATACTGAGTAGTGTTCTTTTGTGAATTTTCTCAAGCCGTTATGAGATAACCTCGATTTTTAGCGCCAGCGCATCATGAGCGGGCGTATGATCATTATGTATGGCACGTGGTGGGAAGATGCCCCAACGGGGTAACGGAACTTAGCGAAGCCTGAAGCTCATGTCATGTGCGTAGGGCTGGAAAAGTAGCAAAACAGATAAGAAGAGGCCTGTAAGGCTGACACAAATGAGGGCCGTACATCTTGGGGTATTGTCATTCCGAGGTCTTGCGTCACCTCTTTGAGGCTATAATTAAGCCTATTACATTAGTGATTACCTATGTTCTTGCGTACGATACTTTTTTGATGGCAAGGCCATCGGCACAAAGAGCTTTATCGAAGATCTGTTTCAGAGTAATCGAGAGAAATTCAGTAAGAAGCGGAAGGACGGAGCGCGCTTTGTCAAAGAGCGAGAGTCAGACGAACAGCTCTACAGCCTGCAAGACCTGCAAAAGAACGTCTCCAGCTAACGGTAGCCGATAGATCGTCAACTCTACACGATCTCGAGAACGAGGTGGTGTGCATATACGTGTAGTGGAGGAGCGAAATATGCTTGAATCGAGAGGTTGGAGGAGTAATTAAGTCAATGAGCGCAGAATAGGTGCTCTGTTCATCCCCCAGCCCCCTTACAAAATGAGAATCCGACACGACAAATCCACAAGGACAATTTCGTGCCTCCCAGAGTAAGGGACAGACTTGTGAAAATAATAGCGCGTCAAATGTATTATTTGGTGAGGAATTACATCCTTTTACTGGGGATTTTGGTCCTGGTGGGTCGTAAAAGATATTTTGAGATTTAGACATCAAATGAAA
>WTJZ01000276.1 GCA_011524615.1 Akkermansiaceae bacterium
TTGTGCTAATGACTATTTGTTTGTTAAGGAAATTATAGCGCTGATCTGCCCCTCCGTTGAGGGTAAGCCCCTTTGTGTTCTTAGAGCTCTTAGTGGTGAATCGATGCCTTACGCTGGACCATTAGGGGAAAGGCAGTCAAAGTAAGGGGCGGACTGCGAAAAATAATCTGGTACATTACTAGCTTCGACAGAGAGGGGAAGCAAAAGCCCAAATGGGGTGAAGGCTTGTTTGGAGTGTTATTATTCTCTCCTTTGGCCTCTAGGCATCTATCATAAGACATTAGTCTTTTCACGGTCTCGTTTCCTTACTAAATTCCGTGAATGAAGTTTGTCTATGGTAGGAAGTATTTACTCCACATTTTAGCGATTCATGCGATGACATTAATTCTGTACGCAGGTGTGGCCCTTAATTTTGATGTTTCTCTGTTCCTTTTTATAGCGGCTCCACCTGTGTTCATTGGCATTATTACAATTAGATCAGGAGTAGGACTCGATAGTAGGTACATTGCATGCCATAGGAAAGAAGATGCTAGCAATGGCTATGGGCTTGCTGTGACGGGTAACTTTCTCGCGGCTATCATTCTTATCTGCTTTGATTGTCTAATCCGTTTTACTTAAGTGCCATTACAGTACTCATCAAGGAATAGGCCATGAGTGGGGAACCGCGAAAGGCGCAGAAGGGCGCGAAATTTTTTGGAGGTTTAACCACTAAGAGCACTAAGGCCACGAAGGATTGATTTGTGTTGGTCGTCTAGTGATTGTGGACTTCTCATGGGGGAGGGGCAGTTACCGATACCTCATCAGATTGATCAATATGTCTTTGTAATCATAGAGCTCCCTAAATCTAAAATCAGCAATACAACTTAGCGTCTTGGCGTCTTAGCGGTTTATTAAACTGTGTATCAAGAACAAGTGCCTCTTCGTGATCTTAGAGCTCTTTGTGGTTAATAAATGCCTTGTACTACGAGCTTTGATGAGAGCGTTTGGGAGTCCTTGGTCCGGCGCTTTTGCTCGTACCACGCGGATTCCGTCCTTTCGGCGAAAGAACGCTACCGTGGTAACGTGATCTTGCCAAGATCGCGGAATCAGGGGGCGGATTGGTCTAAGCCTCGGATCAAGGATTGAGGCCTTGCGCTCTGTTTTCTTATGAGGGATGTCGTTTCTGCCCTGTATGATAGCCTTTGAGGTGGTCCACGGAAAGACGCGGAAGGGCACGGAATTTATTGGAGGGGGAACCATTAAGAGTATAGCTCCCCTAAATCTAAAATCAGCAATACAATTTTGCGTCTTGGCGGTTGCCTCAAGAAGAAATACTGCTTTGTGCTCTTAGAGTTCTTGGTGGTGAATTGGTGCCTTACGCTGGATCATTAGGGTGTAAGGCAGTTGTGCCGTCTCGTGTTAGAGGAGTAGAGAGGCCATCTTTTGGTGGACGAGTTGTCCGAATTCCTCTGGGGAGCCCTTCCAGTCCCCTTCATTGTGGAGGCAGGTCATGACGACGCCGTCGATGCCGCAGGGGTTGATGTTGTTAAATGGGGGGAGGCTCTCGGGGGTGATATTGAGGGCGAATCCGTGCATGGAGACCCACTTGCGCACGCCGACGCCCATGGAGGCGACTTTGCGCCCCTTGATCCAGACACCGGTGAGGCCTTCTTCTCGTCCGGCTTCGATCCCGATCTCGGCACAGGCTTGGATGAGGGCCTCCTCCATGGTGCGGAGGAAGGCGTGGAGGTCTTTGCCTTGGCAGATGAGGTCGGTGACGAGATAGCCAACGAGCTGTCCTGGTCCGTGGTAGGTTGCGAGGCCTCCGCGGTTGATCTGGACGACCGGGTGGGGGAGGTGAACTGGGAGTTGCGCCTCCTCTCGACGGAGTCCAATGGTGTAGACGGGGGCGTGTTCTAGGAAGTAGAAGGTCCCGTTTTGCTCTCGGTCGGCGATGATCTCTTGGACGCGCTCTTCTTGCATCTCGAGAGCGCCGTTGAAGTCGACCTGTTGGCCGAGCCATTGGTAGTCGATGGAGGACATGGGTGTTAGAGTGAGATTTGGTAACCGGTCTTGTTAAGGGTCTTAACGAGGGTGGTCTTGCAGGTGCCTGGCTCTACGGTGAGAGTGAGAGAGTTGGTCTGGTGGCAGGCCTTCTCTACAGAGACGACTCCTTTGACATTGGCTGCCTTCTTAGTGAGTCCCTTCTCACAGCCTCCGCAGGACATGCCTACAGCCTGGAGAGTGATGGTCTCACCAGAGACGGAGTATCCTGCCTTTTCGATATACTTGACGAGTTGCTCGGCATTATACTGACCAGTAGGCGCATGGACGATGACGCGCTCTTCTTTGTGCGAGACTTCTTGGATTTGGAGATCCTTGATGGCCTTGAGTTTGGTGCTGAGGCCTTTTTCGCATCCTTCGCATGACATGCCCTGGACGGAGAAGTTGAAGGTGGTGTGTTCGCCTTGGAGGAGGGCCGCTCTGGAGGTCGGCTTGGAGGCACAGTTACATGATGGAGTCTCTGCTGAGGCAATGAGCAGCGAGCCTGTGAGGATAAGGGTGGTGAGTAAATTCATACTGATGTGGTAACGAGTAGGATGCAGATGAGCGAGAAGAAATTCAAATTATCAGAAGGGTGAGGTGAAAAAGTGCTGGATTTTTTTCGAGTTAGGGGATTTGTATGCAGGATACGAACTATGTCTTGGACGATAAACTCTGCACGCGAGATGTACTCCATTGATCAATGGGGGCAGGATTACTTTAATATTAATGAGCAAGGTGAGGTAGTCGTGAACCTCTCGGATGATAATGGAGTGGTGACTCCGGTATCGTTATCCAAGATTGTCCAAGACCAGGATGAGCGCGGGAGACCTGTACCGCTCTTGCTCCGATTTCGTAACCTCTTAGACAGACGAATCGAGGCTCTGAATCAGGCGTTTCTACAGGCGATTGATAAGGCGAATTACCAAGGGGAGTACCGCGGGGTGTACCCGATCAAGGTGAATCAGCAGCAGCAGGTGATCGAGGAGATCTCCGACTTCGGTGGTAAGTATCACTACGGATTAGAGGCTGGGTCTAAGCCTGAGCTCCTGATCGCCCTGGCTCACCTCAAGGATCCTGAAGCGCTCCTGATCTGTAATGGGTATAAGGATAATGAGTTCATCGATCTCGCGCTAAAGGCATCGCAGACGGGGCAGCGGATCGTCCTCGTGGTGGAGATGCCGAGTGAGGTGGATGCGATCCTAGACCGTGCGGAGGCGCTGGGGATCAAGCCGATGCTGGGAATCCGCTTTCGCCTATCGGCTAAGTCGGAGGGGCACTGGGCTGAGTCTGGAGGGGATCGATCGACCTTTGGGCTGAATACGGCGCAGCTGATCGATGCGATCGACCGCCTCAGAGAGCGTGGCGCACTGGAGCAGCTCCAGCTCTTTCACTACCATCAGGGGTCTCAGTTACCGAATATCCGCGTGATCCGTGAGGCGTGTCTAGAGGCCGTGAGAGTATACGTGAACCTCGTGAAGGAGGGCGCCCCGATGGGGATTCTCGATATGGGTGGGGGACTGGCTATCGATTATGATGGGTCTCAGACGAACTTTATTTCGAGTTGTAACTACGGGCTCAAGGAGTATGCGACAGACCTCGTGGAGATCGTTCAGAATGCTTGTGATGCTGCGGGGATCTCACACCCAACGCTGGTGACCGAGTCGGGGCGTGCCGTCGTGGCGCATTACTCGGTATTGGCCTTTAATGTTCTCGATGTGACGGACTTCAAGGAGCATGAGGTACCCGAGGCGCCAGCAGCAGATGCGCCGCAGATGTTACGTTATCTCTGGGAGATTCAGAATCGAGTGAGCCCGGAGAAGCCACATTTATTACAAGAGTGCTTCAATGACGCGCTCTTCTACCGTGATCAGATCAGGTCTCTCTTTACGAATGGGGTGGTCGATCTGCGGACGCGGGCGCAGGGGGAGAAGATTTATTGGTACACGATTACCAAGATCGCAGAGGTGCTTCCGCAGTTGAATGAGGTGCCAGAGGACTTGGCGACACTGGAGTCGAACTTGATTAGCTTCTATTATGCGAACTTTAGCGTCTTTCAGTCGCTCCCGGATCAGTGGGCGATCGATCAGCTCTTCCCGATCATGCCGCTGCAGCGACTGGATGAGGAGCCTAGTCAGCAGGCGATCCTCGCGGATATCACGTGTGACTGCGATGGTAAGGTCGATCAGTTCATCGATGTGAAGGGGGCTAAGCGTCACCTCCCGATTCACCGACCGAAGCTCGGGGAGAATTACCTCATCGGAGCCTTCCTCGTGGGGGCGTATCAGGAGACGCTCGGCGATCTGCATAATCTGCTCGGTGACCCTCACGTGGTCTCGGTAGCGGTCGAAGACGGAGAGGTGATCTATACGAACGAGGTGGAGGGCGACACGGTCGCGGATGTCCTCTCCTATGTCGAATATGAGCCAAAGACGATCGAGAAGCAGTTCCGCGCGATCGCGGAGAAGGCGGTACAAAAAGAAAAGATCACAGCGAAGCAACGCCGTGATCTGATGGATAGCTTCCGTGCTACGCTGAATGGGTATACCTATTACGAGCAGGATTAGTACCCTCCTGTATTGGAGGGCTCTAGGGCTACAGTCTAGTCGAGGATCTGATGCGCGGTGTACCAATATCTGGTCGCCGCGATGTCACTGAGATCAGAGGTGATAGAGCTAGGGAGACGGATGTCGTAGACGCGTCCAGCCTCTAGCTTATCTAAGGTGATCGAGAGGACGTTGCCCTTGGCCTCTACCTTAGTGATGCCATCGGTGCGGAGCTCGTTCTTAGGAGATCCGTACCCCGCGTAGTAGGCGATCACGTAGGACTCGATGAGGTAATCTGAGATCGCTCCGATATCGGTGATAGGAGCATTAAAGGTGATGTCGAACCCTGTCTCGGTGAGTTGGACACGGTCAGCGACGAGGAATGGCTTGCCCTTATAGGTCACCTTCTTAATCCCCTCACGACCAGGCCAGCTGAGGTGTGTCTTACCGATGTAGAGAGACTTGTTATCAGGGGAGTAGAGGAGGCGGTTGTTCCCTGCTCCAATGGTCGATGTCTTGAGGTGGTGGTAGACGGCGCCCTGTACCTCACCCTTGACGGTGTCTGGGAGACAGGCCGAGAGGTGTGAGTGGTTCATCTCTCCTACGATGAGGTTGTTGCCAGCGGTTCCATTAGAGAACTCAGGCTGTAGAGCTGTCATCTGGGTGATCGAGTTACCACAGTCGCCCTGAGGGAGGAGGAATGGAGCCTTGGTACGGCGCTTGTTGAGTTCTGCAGGTGGGATACTAGCAGGCACTGCATCTGTGACTGGGTTCTTAGGATCCCAGAGGAGAGAGGCGGCGTGACCGTGGAAGCCGCCCTCGACGATGCGGTGCACCTTAGAGGCTCCAACCCAGTCGCCTTGGTTATCAGAGACCCAGAGTTGATCGTGTTCATCGACATAGAGGCCGTTAGGGGTACGGACTCCAGTAGCGTAGACTTCTGCCTTGCGGTTGCCTGGAGAGACCTTGAGCACACAGCCACGGTAGGGGACACGGGCGTACATTCTCGCAGTTCCCTTTTTCTTAGAAGCCCAGGATTGTTCTTCGATGGCGTTATTGTACTTGAATCGGTCATGCGTTAGGCCGCCTGCGTCATTCCATTCACCACGGATTTCATCTCTGACCCCTGATCCGTTAGAGGCGGTTCCGAGTGCGATGTAGAAGTTCCCCTTAGAGTCCTTCTCGAGCCCGAAGGTGAACTCATGGTAGTTACCAGAGACACCCCAGTCATCACAGACGGTTTCGTAGAAGTCGGCCTTGCCATCGCCATCAGTATCATGGAGGCGGGTGATCTCTGGGCGCTGGACGACGACGACGGTGCCGCCCTTCTCGGCATAGATACCGAGAGGCTCATGGAGACCTTCGGCGAAGAGAGACCATTTGTCTGCAGAGGTGTCATAGGTCATGACCTGACCGCGGTGGAAGCAGGCAACGATGTCGCCGTCTTCATTCATATCGAGACCACCGATCTGAGGGTCGATATCAGCAGGGAGAGTGATGTCCTCTATGAGGTAATGATCCTCCCAGAAGAATTCTGCCATAGCGGGAGCGCCGAGGAGCAGGGAGCAGAGGGTAGAGGTGAGAAGGTGTTTCATATGGGCTTACTTAAGTGAGTATGTGATGGTGTTAGAAGTAGTAGATACGGCTACAGAGGTGTCGTCTGCCGCGGTAACTGAGAATGCAGGAGTGGTCCCCGTGAAGGTGCGTACAACAGACTCTCCAGAAGAGCTGATTTGTTCGGTGATCTCTTGCCCGTCAATGGTGTAGAGGAAGGTAGGGAATCCGTCCTTGTCTATGCGGTAGCCCTTGAAGACAGGTTGCGCATCGGTTCCGAAGGTCTGGTTCTCGGTGTAGATGATCTTACCAGGGTTAGATTCCGAGTTACCATTACTGCGGAGGTATGGGAAGTTATCGGCTTCTCCCTGTGAGATATAGCGTAGGCGACAGGCCTCGGAGTCCCAGACGACGTTGAGCTTCTCCGCCGTTGGGAGTGCGATGAGGATCGAGGTCGGGGCGGTATTCCTCCAAAAGGATCGTACGACTCGTGGGCGTTTGGTGTCAGGGAAGAGGTCTTTATTACTGGTCTTCTTCACACGCTTCACCTCGGTGTTCAGAATATAGTTATGGATCTCGATGAGTTCTGCCTCTGGGATATGGGCCATGGATGGCATCTGAGGCATGTTGGGGTTACGCTTCCCTGGGTTACGACACCACTCGAGGAACTCGCTACGCTTGGATAAAGGGTAGTGTTCTTGAATATGGACAAAGTGAGGACCAACGAGAGCTCGGTCAGTCAGGTGACAGGCCTTACAGTTAGTCTCGAAGGCTTGGGGAGCTGGTTGGTCTTTTTTAGCAGCCGCAGATGCGCTGCTCACTACGGCTAAGAGGGTTAATAAAGTGCGACTCATTGTGAACTAATATAAAAATGTGTGAAGTTCTTATTAGTACACTATTGAGGCTCTAACTCTGTCAAAATAGCCCTTTTTCGTCTTTTTTTCTAGACGAATTTGTTTTTTTAAAAGTTTTGGTGTCGTCTTTCGTTATTTTTAGGGTGCGACAGTGAGGTTTATTCCGTTGGCATAAATCGTCGGATCCTCATGTTGCGGTATTTCACATTAGAGCCGTGATCTTGGATGAGAATAGGGCCCGGGTGGCGGGAGAATTCGGGATTGTTTTTGTATTTACTCTGTTGGAATGCATCGATCCACTCTGGAGAGTCGACGATGATTTCGAGAACCATTTCCCCATTGAGCCAATGTTGAATGGTATTGTTGTAGGCATAGATGCGAGCGCTGTTCCACTCTTGGCCTGCAGGATGCGCTTCCTTCCGGTCAGATGGTTCCTTGAGGTCGTAGAGAGCGGCTAGGCTTTTATTAGGGTTCTTAGAGTACTCGTCGTCATAGATTTGGTACTCGAGTCCGACCGTTTGCTCATCGACGCGGTATTTGATGCCACTGTTCCCTTTCTCCGCGATGCAGAACTCGAACTGGAGCTCGAAGTGGAAGTAGTCCCCAACGGTAGTGATGATGTGCCCGCCTCGACCTTCCTTCTCTTGATCGAGCGAGAGAACGCCATCTTTGACGCTCCATTGCTCTCCTACGGAGCTGGTCTTATGGCGGCTGCTTTTGGATCCGTTTTGCCAGAGATGGAGGGAGTCTCCTTCGAGGAGGTTTACCCAGTCATAATTATATGCAGTAGGGTCAGCGGCAAAGAGAGGAGCAATGAGGAGGAGGTAAAGGAAGCGCATAGTAGGTTTAAAAAAAGGGGCTTAGATATTATCTAAGCCCCCAGTAGTAGTAGATTTGTTTAACTTATTTCGCAGGAATCTCGCGAACGGTGTAACAGAGGAGGGGGTTGTAAGAAGGAGTAATATTGAACTCGTAGCAGAAGTCTTCTTTGTGAGGCTTATCAAGGCTTACGGTGAACTTCTTCTTAGACCCATCAACAGGGGTGAAGGTGAGGCCAATATTTTCACGCTCACGCTGAGCAGAGCCATAGTGATGGTGGTAGTCGAAGGTGTATCGAACGAGTGTAGACTTCGCTAGCTCGGCGGTGTCTTCGACGTCTTGGAGGAACTCGACGGTGAAACCATCAGCAGTGATGTTGATCGTTTTGACGTCTTGGTAAGGAGCATTATTGGCCGGGCTGACGATCGCCATGCCTTCTCCACCTGGCCATGAGAGGTGCTCATGGCCGATGATGAGTTCATTCTTCTCATTAAAGACGAAGCGGTTCACCCCCATATCGAGGCCGTGACCGTCAATGAGAGGGGTACACGCACCTTGAGTGACTCCATTGACTTCCTCGAGGATGACACGGATGATACGAGCCTTGTTCATTTCACCAATCAGCATTTGACCACCGAATTCGCCGAAGCCTTCTGGGATCGTAATGGGCTGAGATGGAGAGTTCGCCATAGTACTCTGGGTGAACCAGACTGCTGCTGGGGTACGGATCTCATCGAGCTTCTTCGCATCTGCCTTTACTGGATCTGGTCCTTCGTAGCCTTCTGTCCATGGAAGGCTCGCAGGGTGTCCGTAGAAGTTGCCTTGCTTGACTTGGTGGAGCTTACTAGTGCCGACCCAGTCACCTTGGTTATCAGAGACATAGAGCTCACCATCTGGGCCGAACCCAAGACCGTTAGGAGAGCGGAAGCCTGAAGCCCACGGAGTCATCTCACCAGTCTTAGCGTCGACTTTGACCACCCATCCACGGTAAGGAACACGTGAGTACATACGACCTGCTTCATGCTTGATGCCAGCACCCCATTCCTTGCGGTCTACCATGAACTTCTCACGAGCGAGGCCTAGTTCGAGCCATTCACCGCGGATCTCTTCACGGATCGGGGCACCATTAGAGGCTACATTGAGAGAGAGGTAGAAGTTACCCTCAGCATCGCGAGCGGGACCGAAGGAGAACTCGTGGTAGTTACCACTCATACCGAAGTCATCACAGAGGCACTGATAGCTGTCCGCGACTCCGTCACCATCGGTGTCTGAGATACGAGTGATCTCTGGGCGCTGCACGATGACGACAGTGTGGTCATCTTCTGCGACGAGGCCGAGAGGCTCGTGGAGACCTGAGGCGAACAGTGACCATTGCTTGGTCTCTGGATCGTAGATACGGACGTCGCCCTCGTGGAAGGTCGCGACGATCTTACCGTTTGGCATGATGTCGAGGCCTCCGACCTGTGGGTCTTGACCGGTAGGGATCTTAATAGAGGAGACATCGAACCCTGGGTGCTTCACCGCCTGGGCTGAGAGAGAGAGGGCGATGAAGCCCACATAGGAAAGGAATTTGTTCATGGGAATTACTGAGCTGGGAATGTGAGTTGGATGTTTTGCGCGTCTGCTGGATTGACTACGATGTAGTCTCCCTCTCTGGTGCCGACATTACTTGTGACATTGCCTTTGGCATATACTTTGATCGGAGCGCTCGCATTCTGTACGGAGATCGTATTGACGAGGGCCTTATCCTGAGTCTGTGGGAACTCTGTGACAACGAGTTCGCCAAAGTGGTAAGTGTACTTAGGTGTTCCGTTGATGAGTTGGTAGCCCTTGAAGTCTGGCTTGAGAGAGTCATCACCGGTAGAGATCGTGTACGTGAGGTTGTCCCCACCGCCAGTCCAGTAGACCTTGCCTGATGGTGATACCTGCTGACTTCCGTTAGTGCGGCTGGTGGAGCCGTAGTTGATGAAGTCACCTGTCCATGCGTAACGGAGGCGGCAGTTACCTGCGTCCCAGCAATAGTTTTGATCACCAGGGAGCGCGACCCCGATCGCAGCTGGCCCTGCATTGGTCATGAAGTAACGGCGCATGAATGGACGCGCTACGTTCTTCTTAGCATTCTCGAGTTCGAGAGCTTGGTTTCTGACGACTTGAGGGACGTTCTTGTCTGTGTGGAGCTTAGGTGCTCCCTTGCCGACGTAGAGGGCGCCGTACATGATCGAGGAGTGTCCAGGGTAGGTACATACGTAGTGGTACACGCCTTTTTCCTCTGGAGCCGTGAAGTAGAATTCATCACCTTCGTCCGCCTTGATGAGTTTAGAGCCTTTGATCACTGCCTCATGGTCTGGGACGTAGCCACGTGCGATGGCTTCTGGGGTGATCTGCATAGATGCCTTTTGGATCTCCTCGAGAGCTCCTTCCTTAATGATTACCAGGTTATGCGGCATATCATTGGAATCACGGTTTAAGAATCTGAAGAGGACGGTTTGTCCTGGCTTCATTCTGGCCTGTGGGGGATCGAATTGGAGTCCGTCGACCGCCTTGATGGTGATGGGGCGGCCTGTCGCTTTTGGCTCAGCTTGCAGTAAGCTGACGCATGCTAGTGCGATAGTCGTAATTATTAGGTGATGTCTCATCGTCACTACATCATCCTGAAATGTAACGAATCGCGCAAGGAGGAAATCCTTGTGGAATCGTTTTCTGCGTGCGAATGGGGGTTAAAAGACTCTAATCGATTTATAATTTGCGACAGTTGAGCGAAATGTGAAAATGTCGAAATCTATTGTGCAATGGGGTAGAGTGGCGCAAAAGTAAAATACCCGAGGTTTGTCTGGAGGACGAACGGGAAGGTGCTCTGATTACGCGGGGAGAACTCATATCTCGCTAGGGAAATGGAGTATGTAGTGAAGCCCTTTTGACTCCCTGTCGACTGGAAGCTCTGTACGACATCGGAGCTGGATTGGTTGTCCTCTGAGAAGAGGTGGATAGGAGTATGGTCGCTCGGGAGCGTGAGCTCTACCTTAATGACGTCTTCTGCTGCAGAGCTACGCACTGAGGCCGTCATCTGAGGGTGTGGGGTGGGGAGCTCACTCTTCGATCGGTGAATACGTGGGTGTTGAGGGGAGGTGGTAGCCTGCGCTTGTACTGGGAGAGAGACCGAGATGGTATGGTGATCTGGGCAGCACCCCTTAGCGCAGCACATCCAGCTCAGGTTAAGATCGGCGGAGAAGGTCTCTGCGGAGAAGGTCTCAGGGATGGTGATCTCACTGAGGAGGATGACATCACGCTCGTACCCATAGCAGGGGTGAATAGCCATCATGGTGCGCTCAGGGTAGGGATAGGCAGTCTCAGAGGCGGTGATGCCCTCTGGCAGGTCCCACTCGAGCGTCATGGGGAAGCCTACGATACCAGGGCTCTTCCAATAGGTGTGATAGCCAGGATCGTGAGTGACCGATAGGCCATAAGTGACCGTCGTACCTGCAGCTACAGCGGTATGGTCAGAAAGGAGCGTGATCTGGAGGCCCTTGCCTTCGTAGCGCAAGGGGGTAGCAATCAGTAGATTACTGAAGAGAAGTAGGAAGAGGAATTTAGTCATGCAGTAGAATGAGGATTATGCCCTGCTCGAGAGGATCGAGCAAGGTTCATTAAACGACGAGCGGTCTCACAATATTCAATTGTGTATACTAATGTCTACGCCTTTTGCCTTACTGTTCTCTCAAATTCCATTCACCCAGCCCTGATAAGGGCGGGTCGATTCCAGCATAGGC
>WTJZ01000160.1 GCA_011524615.1 Akkermansiaceae bacterium
CGGTTCACTCTTCTCGATACTGAGATGGCTAAACTTCTCAGAGGATCACCTAATCCTTTAGTCCTCCTCGTCCTCTGGAGGGGTGTCGTTGGCGCCTCGGTTGAGGGCTACACTTTGGGCGAGGTCGTCATTGATCTCTACTTCGATGAAGTCTTCACCGGCCCACTTGCGTCGGATGGAGTTGACTGCGAGTACGGCGAGGAGTCCAAAGGCGGAGAAGAAGAACTCCATGAAGAATGGAGTGACGGAGAAGCCCTGGATCTTGCTCGAGAGTTCCCCAACATAACCACCCACATACTTATAGCCTACCCAGAGGAGGAAGTGCCATCCTAGCATGGAGCCGAGGATGATACCGATGATGACGAGTGGTTTGGAGAGGATCTTGCGCATAGTGTCTACTTTGCTTGGATAGCCTTGAGTTCGGCGGTGGTCAAGCCTAGCATGGTTGCGGTTTCCTTGAGGTCACCGTCGTGTTCTTCTAGAGCGGCCTTGACGAGGAGGGATTCTACCCATGCGACCGTGCTCTCTTGATCGGTAGGTCGATTATGCAGGAGAGTCGTGATCGCGTCGCGGACCTTGGCGTTTTCCTCAAAGGCGCCCTTAGTGAAGGGGATATCCTCAGGGAGGAGGAGATCGGTAGAGCTGAGAGCACAGGCGCGAGCGATGGTGTTCTCCAGCTCGCGTACGTTGCCTGGCCATTTGTGTTGCTTGAGGCTCTCGATCGCTTGCTCAGAGAGCTTGATCTGCGCCATGCCCTGCTTCTTGGTGATGCGCTGGAGGAAGAACTCGGCGAGTACAGGGATATCGTCTTGTCTCTCTCGGAGAGGAGGGAGCTGGATGTCGACGACATTGAGACGGTAGTAGAGGTCCTCACGGAATCTGCCCTCGGCCACTTCCTTGGCGAGGTCTTTATTGGTCGCGGCGATGATACGGACATCGGTCTTCTGCGTCTCATTACTACCGACTCGGGAGAAGGTGCCCTCCTGTAGAATACGGAGGAGCTTGACCTGAACGCTGTGTGGCATGTCACCGATCTCATCGAGGAAGAGAGTGGACTGGTCACATTGCTCGAAGCGTCCGATACGGCGGGTCACTGCGCCTGTGAAGGAGCCTTTTTCGTGTCCGAACAGTTCGGACTCGAGGAGATTATCAGGAATGGCGCCACAGTTCAGGGCGACCATCTCATTATTACGGCGAGGGGAATACTCGTGGATCGCATGAGCGACGAGTTCCTTACCGGTACCGGATTCCCCGATGATGAGGACGGGTGCCTCTGATTGGGCGACCTTACCGATGGTCTTGAAGACTCCTTGAATCGGGCGGGAGACACCGATCATCTTTACTCTGCCATCCATCTTAGGCATGGCGGTCTTGTTCTCCGCGGAGGAGCGGAGCTGTTCGGCAAAGCTGAGGGCCTCCTCTGCGGCGGTACGGAGCTCGAAGGGCATGGACTCCTTACGGAGGACATCGCGGGCGCCTTGTTGCGTCGCATCAATGATCTGAGAGGTGCTCGGAGAGTTGGTATAGAGAATGACTACCGTGCTCTTATCCGTCGCCTTGACCTGACGGAGAAGCTCGATCCCGTCAAACGGTTGTATCATGACATTTGCCAGGACTAGGTCTATCTGCGTCTTTTGTACTACTTTGACGGCCTTTTCGGCATGATCGCACTTGAGTACTCGGACTTCGCCATCGACGGAAAGGTGCTTCTCTACCCATGCGAGGAAGTCATGGTCAGAGTCGATAGCGAGGATAGTTTGCAATGTTGGTTGTTCCATAATCAGGGAGGGATCAGATCGATACCCACGAGTTAGGAATGAACGAATAGGGAACGAATTACTAGTCTAAAGATGAAGTAAATGAATGCTTACGCTCTGGAAGATTAGTAAAATTCACTTATGAGCGATTCCTGGAGGGCGTGCATTTCGGTGTATTCGGGCTCGGAGAGGTCATCGTACCCAGCGAGATGGAGGAGCCCATGGACGTGGTATCGGAAGAGCTCTTCTGCGAGAGGGATACCGCGCTCATCAGCCTCACGTAGGGCGGTGTCATAACTGATGAAGACCTCTCCGTGGTGGAAGGTGATGACGTCTGTGGGGGTAGGGTCATCCATGAACTGGGCGTGTAGGTCACAGATCGTCTCATCGTTGATGAGGTTAAACTCGATCTCCTGGATCGTCTCGAGATGGGCCCCTGGCTTGATGAGGGAGCGAGAGGTGAGCGCAGCGTACGTCTTTTTGAGCTTAGGGAGGAGAGTACTCTGCTCAAATGCTATCGGAGACGGGTAATGGTTATACAGTGCGATCATGGGGGGAGGGTATTACCGAAGTGCTGATGAGAGTGCAAGACCCCATCTTGGAGGTTTGCTGGAATATGATCCTCTACCAGCAGTAAAGTTTAACCGCCTAGACGCTAAGGCGCAAAAAGGGGGGGAGTAGTTTGTTACTTCGTTTTGATTGCCGCTCTCTATGGTTCATATTCTTAATCATATGAGGTATGAATGGTTTCCACTCACTCTTGTCTTAATGCGTGTGGTACTGTCTTTTCTCACTATGTAATCAAGGATGATGTATTCAGCCATTGCCAGAGGCGCGTTCGCTCGCTACAGGGAGGGTATGTCGATCTCTGTTCCTGTACTGATACGCTACGTGCTGGCGTTGGTGGCTGGTTTATTACTCTCACTGGCATATGCTCCGACGAACTGGGGGATGTTGGCTTGGTTCTTTCCCGCGGCGTTGTTTGCACTACTCCAGAGTATGTCCTTGGTAGAGGGGAGACGCGCGAGGCTCGTGAACTTTGGGCGTGGTTTTCTCTTAGCCTTCGTTGCTGGATTTGGATTTTGGGTGAGAGATGTGGCCTTTATTGGGGCGGTGAGTCAGCAGGGCGGTTGGGTGAGTTCTGGGGCGATGGCGTTGTATCTTGCGCTCTTCTTTGGGCTATATGGGGGCTGGGCGGTAGCCTTTGGTCGCCCCCCTGCGATGAAACCGCGAGTCCAACCTGCGCTGATGATCCTGAAGTATGCGGCGCTCCATGGCTTGGCGTGGTGCAGCATCGAGTGGTTGCGTGGACTAGGGCGTCTGAGCTTTGGCTGGGACAGTCTCGGGGTGTCCTTTATGGACTCTGGGTTTGTGATTGCTCAGGTCGCTGACTTGGTGGGCGTGAACGGGTTATCGTTTATCCCGGTCTTTGGTGGGGTAGTCTTGGTGATGACGATCCGCGCCTTTCATCTAGAGGCGACTCATGGTTATCGTCGAGTACACTTTGAGGTGTTCGTCGCGATGCTGATGGTGGTGCTCGCCTTTACATACGGCTCGTTTCGCCTGAAGGGGCTGCATACGGTGGAGACAGAGCCGATCCGTAGTCTGGTCATACAGCAGAATGTCCCTGTGGCAGACTCGTTGGATCCTGCGCGGGAGTACGATATCTACAGTGGCTACACCTCAGGTCTAGAGCGTGCGATGGAGGGGATCATTGACCGGGCGGCGCTACAGTTAGAGCAGACGGGCGAGGCCACGTTAGAGTCCCCTGATCTGGTCGTGTTCCCTGAGTCGGCGTTGCCGATCCCGATTTGGCGACTCAGTGATGGGGGCTTATTGCCAGACCAAGGGTATGAGCTCTTTGTGAACAACGATATTCGGAGTCAGGGAGACTTTCTCTTCATCTCTGGGGTGTTAGAGTTTCCCTGTCACATGGTGGACGGGGTTCCGTTACATTATGCAGAGGGGAACATCTATAATGCGATGGGCTTCTTCTCCTCTGACTTTAAGAGTTACGAGCATCGCCCTAAGAATCATTTGATGCCCTTTGGGGAGTACATGCCCTTGTCTAACCTTCCCTTAGTCCAGTTGGCATATGAGTACTCGGCGGGGATGGTCTATGGCGGGGACTTCACTGCGGCCTCTCAGTTTGAGCCCTATCAGGCCGAGATCAGAGGACATGCGTATTCGATCATTCCCTCTGTGTGCTATGAGGATACGGTCTCGTCACTGACGCGTAAGTATCTACGACCAGAGCCACAGGTGATCGTGAATGTCACCAATGATGGCTGGTTCGCGGGAACGGTATGTGCAGAGAAGCATTACCAAAACGCCCGCTATCGTGCGATCGAGTACCGCCGCCCTCTCGTGCGTGCGGCTAATACCGGGGTCTCTGCTGTAGTGAACCTGACAGGAGCCTCCGTGCATCCAGAGACCTTAGCCCCGCAAGAACTCCGTAATGAGGCTGGCGAGTGTGAGATCAAGGGCGCCTTGGAAGCGGTGGTCTCACTCCCGACTCAGCCGATCCCGACGCTCTATGCAGTGATCGGGAATATGCCTTGTTGGGGGGGCGGGTTAGTCGTGCTCATCTGGACGGTCCTGGGGGCTCTGAAGGGGAAGTGGTTCTTCCTCACCAGAGAGGGCGAGTAGTACGCTGTATGCATCTTTGCCCAGAGAGGAGCAGTGTTCTTCTCTTACGTTAGGCTTGGAGATCCTTGCTCCCAGACGATGAGATGGTCAGGGACTTGGATAGGTGCTTCTTCTGGGTCTGTATCGGAGAGTAGAAATACTTGGTATGGGTTCTCCATATCGAATTCTGACATTAGAGAGCGGTCTAGGTGAATATCGAGAAGTAAGAGTGGGTGCTGGAGAGTATGAGTCGCATTGAGTGGGGGGAAGTGGCGTTTACGCCCTTCTACGAACTCGTCACTGTTGATCTCTCTACAGGCCTGAGCGGTGTGAGGGTCAGTGAAGTCGGTGGGTGTCGATCCGTAGAGAGTAAAGAGTTGGTGCGAGACCGATTCTACTTCTTGGAGATATGCCTCGGAGTTATACCCTGGAGCTCCGCAGAAGAGAGCGGGACATTGTAATACGGTCTTACTCCATAATTGGGTATTAGCCATGAGGGTCTGAGCCATACATGGGTGGTATGAGGCGAGGGTTGTGGGAGCCTCTTCCAATGATTTGTTGATTTTGCGCTTCTTGAGCGAGCGCCCGATGATCATTCCTATGCCGAGGGGGATCCCAATTCCTGTTAGGATTAAGATCCAGGCTACGACGTAAATCCACTTTTGAGATAACTTCGCTTTATAGTCTTTTTTGAATTCTGCGGTTTGAATCCATTGGAGGTAATTTTGGTGTGTTTTTTGTAGATCTATCACGGTGTGGGAGTATCAATTTTCACGGAAGAGTCAATCTCTTCTCGTTAGTGTCGGAACGTTTCCGAGAGGGTGGGAGGTGATCTGGGGGATGTGTTTGATGGTTGGGATTGTGGCTTTACCTTAGGGGAGAATTTGGTTTGATGAGGGTATGCCACGTATATCAGTTCTTCCAGATACGCTTGCGAGTCAAGTCGCTGCCGGTGAGGTAGTGGAGCGTCCTGCTTCTGTGCTGAAGGAGTTAGTGGAGAATTCACTAGATGCGGGGGCGACCCAGATAGAGGTAGAGATCCGTAAGGGAGGCGTGGCATTACTCAAGGTCTCTGATAATGGGCATGGAATGGATAAGGAGAATGCCCTGATGTCGCTGGAGCGCCATGCGACCTCTAAGCTGACCTCTTCTGAGGGGTTAGCTGCCATTATGACACACGGGTTTAGAGGGGAGGCCTTACCCTCGATCGCCTCGGTGGCGCGGTTCCGTCTGACCACTAATGATGACCCGAGCACGCCTGCGACGGATATCAATACCGAAGGGGGGAAGGTGCTCCAGGTCTCAGAAGTAGCGCGGGCTAAGGGGACGACGATGGAGGTGAAGGATATCTTTTATAATGTGCCGGCGCGTCGTAAGTTCCTCAAGAGTGAGGCGACGGAGTATGCGCATCTCGAGCATGTAGTGCGGCTCTCTGCGCTGGGGAACTCGGCTGTACGCTATCAGTTCAAGAATAATGGACGCCTCATCTGGGATCTCAAGCCGACCAAAGATCGACGAACGAGGATCGCGGACTTAGCAGGGCATCAGGTACTGAAGGATCTGCAGGAGGTAGAGCGGTATATGATGGGGGAGATCGCGGTAGAGGGGTACCTCTTACCTGGGCGATTGGCTCGAGGCACGGGCAAGTCGCAGACCGTGTTTATTAATGGGCGCCCGATCGATGATCCCGTGATTCGGGGGGCGATCAGAGATGGTTATCATGGGCACATCCAGCAGGGGCAGTTCCCCGTGGTGTGGCTCTGGATCACGATGCCACCTGATATGCTGGATGTGAATGTGCATCCCGCTAAGCGCGAGGTGCGCTTTGCTCGACCGACGGAGATCAAGCATGCGATCGTCGAGGCGGTGGCCAGTACGCTCAGTCCTCAGCCGCGGAAGCCGCATTCTCCTCCTGCCTTCCTGCAGACGTCGGAGCCGGTGGCCCCACCAGTACGGCCAGTAGAGTCTGTAGAGCAGCGTACGGTAGAGGTGACGCCTAGAGAGGAAGAGTCTAGGTCTCCTGAGCCGGTGGAACCGAGCGCGCCTGCCTTTCAGCTAGCTAGTGAGTGGGCGACTCCTGACCAACAGGAGATGGCGCTCCCGGTCGCCGATGAGGAGCCACAGGAGGGAGAGCAGTCAGCACCCTTTTCGCTCATCGGGAGTCTACAGGGCAAGTATTGGTTAATGGAGGATGAGAACGGGTTGGTTGTCTTCGACCCACGTGCGGCGCGGAAGCGTATCACATATGAGGGGCTGAAGCGAGCGTACACGGAGAACACGCTGAGCGCTCAGGCATTGCTGATCCCACTCCTGCTAGAGCTCGACGGGCATGACCAAGCCGCTCTCAAGGCGCATCTGCCAACTCTCCATGAACTAGGGATCGAGATCACCTCCTTCGGCGGGAATACCTTTCAGGTGCAGTCCTTACCGACCTTACTAGAGCTCTCGGAGTCAGGAGATGCAGAGAACTTCGTCCTCGGAGTCATCGATCAGTTAGAGACGACGAGCCTGAAGTCCGCTAAGGCGCGAGAGAAGGTGCTCGAGCAGCTTCTCATGGCGGTCGCTCATCAGTCTGCTCTGACACAGTCCGCGGATCAACAATTCGCACTGCCAGTGGTGGCGGAGCTCATGCTCTGTGAGTTGCCGTACTGTACGCCCGAGGGGAAGCCTACGATGATTCATTACGCGACGAACGAGATCGCGAAGAAGTTCGGAGGGTGATGCACCGTAGTTTGAATCATCGCCAAGGCGCAAGATGCTGCATTTTATAAGGAGGGGGCGCAGTGATCAAAATTGAGTGTTTTGATCACTCAATGATCTCTCCTATTTTAGCGCCGTTGAGTCTTTGCGGTTAACTTTTATCGCACACTTGAGGTCGCTCGAAAACACTTTCAGCGACCTCAGTGGTTAAAAACGCGACGATTCTTAGGAGCATTAGTGCGCTTCTAGCCAGTTGGCTCCCGTGTCGAATTCGACCTTCGCGGGGACGCCATGTGGAAGAGGGAGCGCGTTCTCCATGATCTCACAGATTGTAGGGATGAGATGGTGCTCGTCCTGGTGGAGGTCGAAGAGGAGTTCATCGTGCACCTGGAGGAGCATCTTGGTCTTGTATGGCTTGAGGTACTCTTGCACCTTGATCATGGCGAGCTTGATCATGTCTGCCGCCGACCCTTGGATTGGGGTATTGATCGCGGCACGTTCCGCATTACTCTTGGTCATTCCATTGCTGGAGTTCAGGTCTGGGAGGTAGCGGCGGCGCCCTTTGATCGTCTCGACATAGCCTGACTCTCTCGCAGTCTCGACCGTGCTGTCCATGAACTGCTTGATCTGAGGGTATTCATGGAAGTAAGCCTCGATGATCTCGCTGGCTTCCTTACGCGGGATATTGAGCCGCTGAGAGAGGCCAAAGGCGGAGATCCCATAAATGATGCCAAAGTTGACCATCTTGGCAACCGATCGCATCTCGCGGTTCACCTCCTCTGCAGGAACGCTAAAGACCTTGGCCGCGGTAGCAGTGTGGATGTCTTCTCCCTCTTGGAAGGCGGAGATCATGCCCTCGTCGCCCGACATCGCGGCCATGACTCGGAGCTCGATTTGAGAATAGTCACAGGCCAGGAGCGTGAACTCCTCAGCGCTCGGGACGAAGGCCTTTCTGATCGATCGGCCAGCCTCGGTACGAACAGGAATGTTCTGCAGGTTCGGGTCGGAAGAGGCGAGACGACCTGTCGCGGTGGTGAGCTGATGGAGCTGGGTGTGAATCTTATTGGTCTTCGCCTCGAGGTGGTTCGGGAGGGCGTCGACATATGTGCTCTTGAGCTTAGAGCATTCTCGATACTCGAGGATATCGGCGACGATCTGGTGCTTAGGAGCGAGTGCGGAGAGGGTTTGCTCGTTGGTGACGAACTGGCCTGACTTCGTTTTCTTTGGTTTCTCGACGAGTTTCATCTCCCCGAAGAGGACTTCTCCGAGTTGCTTAGGAGAGTTGAGGTTAAACTCACGTCCTGCTGCTGAGATAATGCTCTCGGAGAGGTTCTGGATCCTCTTGCCGAGTTCGGTACTGATCAGCTGGAGGCTAGGCTCTGAGATACTGATGCCCGTCATCTCTACCTCCGTGAGGACGGTGAGGAGAGGAGACTCGACCTCCTTGTAGAGATCGAGCATTCCGAGCTCCTTGAGCTGGGGGAGGAACTTAGCTGCGAGTTGCCACGTGATGTCGACGTCCTCACAGGCGTAGATCGCGAGCTTATCCTGCGGAATGGTCGCCATATCGAGATCCTTTTTCTTCCCTTTCTTAGGCTCTGTGGCGAAGAGGTCGTTAGCCGCCTCCGCTTCGGCGGCGAGGTCTTCGAGCTTGATAGTGCTGTATCCTAGTTCAGTCTCGGCGAGAGCGTCCATGTTATGCTTTTGGCCTGGAGCGATGAGCTGGTGTACCAGCATGGTGTCGAGCAGTGGACCTTGGACAGAGATCCCATGGTTGAGGAGGATCGAGAGGTCGAACTTGAGGTTGTGACCGCTCTTGGTCGCAGTGGTGGAGAAGACCTCTTGGAGCTCAGAGCGGTACTCGTCCTTGTATGGGAGGTAGTACGCCTTGTTCAGGCTCCAGCAGAAGGCGATGCCGAGGATGTCTGATTGAAAGCGGTTGAGCCCGGTCGTCTCTAGGTCAAAGCAGTATTGTAACTGCTCCTTGAGCAGACCGAAGAGTTCTCGAGCTTGCTCAGCCGTCTCGATCAGAGTGTAATCATGAGCGACATCGGCGAGGGTCTTCTGAGCCGCTACTGGTTCAGGGGACTCATCGGCCGTACTGGTGACCGCGACCTCTTGCCCGAGTAGGCGCTTAGCCAGAGTGCGGAACTCCCATTCTGCGAAGAGGGTAGAGAGTTGCTCGGTATTGAGCTCTTGTCGTTGGAGGTCTGAGACGGTGATGTCGAGAGGGACATCGATGATGATGGCAGCGAGCTTCTTAGAGAGGAGGGCTTGTTCCTTATTGTTCTCCACGTTCTCCTTTTGCTTCCCTTTGAGCTGGGCGGTATTGGCGATGAGTCCTTCGACGGAACCGTATTGGGCGACCAGTTTCTTAGCGGTCTTCTCTCCGACCCCTGGGACCCCAGGAATGTTATCGACGGCATCCCCCCAGAGGGCGAGGATATCGATGACCTGCTCCGGCGTCGAGACCTCCCACTTCTCGAGGACCTCAGCGACTCCCATGATCTCTACTTCAGATCCCTTGCGGCCTGGCTTCCAAATATTCGTGGTAGGGGAGACGAGCTGGGCGAAGTCCTTATCAGGAGTCACCATGTAGGTCGTGACCCCTCCTTGATTGTCCGCTTGCTTAGCGAGCGTCCCGATGATGTCGTCAGCCTCGTATCCGTCTAGCTCGATCACAGGGATGTTCATCGCTTGGCAGAGGAGCTTGATATTCGGTAGGGCCGCGGAGAGTTCCTCGGGCATGGCGTCACGCTGCGCCTTATACTCGGGGTACATCTCATGGCGCGGTGTCGGAGCAGAGGTGTCAAACACGACAGCGAGGTGCGTCGGGGACTCGTTCTCAATGATCGAGGTGAGGGTGTTCGCAAAGCCGTAGATAGCTGAGGTATTGATCCCCTTAGAGTTCGTAATAGGGTTCCTAATGAGAGCAAAGTGAGCACGATAGGCGAGTGCCATACCGTCTAGGAGGAAGAGTTTCTGATCAGCCATTTTGGCCGTCTTTCTATACACTGTTGCCCAGAGCGCAATCCTTAATCAGTACCAAAAAATGCTTTTCTCAACTAGTGAAACAGAATATGTACAATACGATGAATTTTTTCGCAAATTTACTTATCCTCATCATCAGTGCAGCGTTGGGGTACTTCCTCTATCCACACATCTTTAATTCAGATGGATCCAGCGACGCCAACATCGAGCAGGTGCAGGTGTACGGCCCTGATGGTAAGATGACACTAGAGATCGATATGGATGACATCGGAGAGCTCCCTGCAGAGGTGCGAATCATCCGTCCGGTGAAGGTGATGCAGAATGAGGGAAGTATGGCTATCCAGCTGGAGAAAGGTGCTAAGGCAAAGGTTACAGGATACGAGGCTGGGCTACTCAGCATTACTGATATGACAGGTAAGTTCTCTGCGCAAGTGTCCTACAAGGATACAGACTTCACTAAAGAAGTAGGTAAGATGAAGTTGAACGAGATCCTCGGAGTGAAGACAGAGACAGACTTTGGCTCAGTAGCTAAAGAAGAACCAGCAATGGTGGAAGAGGAGCCAGAAGTAGAGGAAGTCGCTCCTGAGCCAGTGGCAGAAACAGGACCGCTTACGACGGAACTCTCGGAGGCAGATCTCATCGCAACGATTCAAGCGAGTATCAAGGCTAAGGCTGTGTCGGAATTCGGGTTTGATGGAGTGACGAACTGGGAGGTCGGAGAGAAGGAAACGATCTCTGATACCGAATATCAGATCGGGTTCGCGACGTACGAGAAGGAGACCATCTTCGGTAACCAACCAGTGATCGCTAAAGCGCTCGTCAGAAATGGTGAGGTCTCTAGCTGGGTGTACGCTAAGAGTGGACTCCCCATTCCTTGATCATCACCACCTCCCTCTGAGGGGAATCATCGTAAAGACCTCTGTGATCACGCTAGATCCAGAGGTCTTTTGCGTATCAAGAGGGCTATGAAATTTATGTGTTATTGTTCTTGCGACTCTGTATCAATAGTGGTTAGTTCTTCTCCGTGAGCGGTAAATTAACACAGAATGAAAAGAGCCTCAGATTACTTCTGAAGGATTGTGCGAATGGCTTTTACCAGTTTATGTACTTCTTAGGGAAGGATGTGACGAATGCTCAAGGCAACCAGCTCGAGGAGTACGGCTTTGTCAAATCACCCTCGCAGGGGCTCAAGGGGACGAGCTGCTATACCTATGAGAGTGAGGAGTGTATGATCGAGCTCTATGGTTCGTGTGCCAGTTTCTCGTTCGGAGGGGAGAAGGTGGTGTTCTTGAGAAAGAGGAACCGTTTCTACCACTGGGAGTCTGATGAGCGCTGTATCGCGGGCCTCTGGTCTGATGAAGACATTAGGTTGGGTACCCCGGAGGAACTCTTCCAAGCGATGCTGCCTGTCTTGTCATGGTGGGTCGGTTACGAGGCCTGGATTAGCAGCCGCTTTGGCCACGAATACCGTGAACGCTGTCACCG
>WTJZ01000007.1 GCA_011524615.1 Akkermansiaceae bacterium
TTCCATGCGCTCGTGAATGATGCGACCGCCCCAGTGTCGAAGAGAATCAAAGCGATCTGTGCACTCGGTCGGGTCTCATCTCGAGAGTCTGCCGTTGCAGCAGAGAGATTTATGAAGAGCCTACCAGAGGGAGAGCGTGCCGCCGCCGCAGTATCGATGGCTCAAAACGAACACAGTGCTCGCCCCTTAATCGCTTTGTTGGCTAAGGAGATGATCAGCGTTGAGATCTTTAGTGCTGCAGATGCTCAGAAGATCGCGATGTATAACACAAGGCATCCACAGGGCATCGCACTCCAGGCTCACGCGAGGGCGCTCAATGCTCAAGCGGCCCGCTCTGGCGAGGAAAAGATAAAGGAGTACGTACAGGCAGTGAGTGAACTCAAGGGGAACTCCGCGGTAGGTGGTGGCATCTTTACCTCCTGTTTGGCATGTCATAATGTAGCAGGCAAGGGGCATGAGATCGCTCCAGCTCTAGACGGCTCTGCGACGCGCGACCTCCATCATCTCCTCACTGCGATCGTGAAGCCTAATGATGCGATCGAGAGTGGCTACCGTCTCTATCGAGTGACTAAGGATAATGGTGAATTTGTCGAGGGTTACATGGAGTCCTCGAACCGAGTAGGAGTGAACGTCGCATTCATGGGTGGCGGTAAGGTATTCATCCCTTATGATCATATCACGAAGCGGGAATTTGTGAACGGACAGTCATTCATGCCGTCTCACTTTGGTAATCTGCCGAAGCAAACTATGGTTGACCTCGTCACCTACATTAAGACCGAGCTGAATTAATCACGTACTACATATCCTTACTTATGGCACTAGCAGGGATATTCTCCCTGCTATTTTATTGCGAGGTAGGAGGCAAAGTTAAAGCACTGATACCAGCATACAGGAGTCTGGAACCCCACAGACCTTAACCGCTCTAAGTGTGTTTCGGTACTCTCTGGGATCAGTACATTCTCGATCGCATCTCTCTTTCTTGCGATCTCCATTTCGCTATACCCCATTGAGGATTTAAAGGTGTGGTGTAAATCTCTCAGGAGCTCGTTTTCTGCTGAGGACTCGGCAAGGAACTTTTCTGAGATCAGGAGGATACCTCCTTCTTCCAGTGCGTCATAACATCTCTTCAGTACCTCGACACGGCTTTCGATCGAGAGAAACTGGAGGGTGAAGTTAGAACAGATAAACCGAGCTGGGTCCTGGAACTCGATTTCCTCGAGGTTCTCTTGGCGGAGGGTATATCGCTCAGGAAATGATTGTGAGAGAATCTTCTCGGCCTCATTGAGCATCGCGGAGGAGAGGTCGATCCCGATGACATGCGCATTGGTCGACTCCAGTACTGGATACATAGAGGAACCGAGAGAGCAGCCTAAGTCATAGGCCGTGCCAGAAGCCTCACCTAATGCCCGCTTGGCGACGACTCCAATCATCTCTAGGGTGAGACCGTATCCAGGAACAGAGCGGCGGATCATGTTATCAAAGACTTCTACCACTGTAGAGTCGAAGCGAAAGGAGCCTGAGCTAGCGTCTTGCCTTTGATAGAGATCGTCCTGCATAGGGAGGACTCATATCGGATTCTGCGAAAAGTTCAATATTCCCTTTGCCTCTTTCCGTGATGTCGTTCAAAACCGATTCTGAGACATTATGGGATTTGATATCGACAAGCTGAACCCAGAACAGCGCGAGGCTGTGGAGGCGATTCATGGACCAGTATTGATTCTGGCCGGTGCAGGTACTGGTAAGACCAGAACCGTTACTTGTAGGATTGCACATATGATCGACCTAGGCATTCGCCCCGAGTCTATTCTCGCGGTAACCTTTACGAATAAGGCCGCAGCAGAGATGCGTGAACGTGTCGCTGATATGGTGACGCAAAAGGCCGCTCGCGCGATGACCATCTGTACCTTCCACTCGCTCTGTGTTCGCCTCCTCCGACAGGATATCGATAAGGTAGGATATAAGAATAACTTCTCCATCGCGACCGCCTCTGACCAGACAGGCTTGATTAAGCAACTGATCGTGAAGAAGGGAGGCGCTAATGAGAAGGTCAAGCCCGCCCAGATTCTCTCGGCGATCTCATCAGCTAAGAGTAATTCTATCCCCCTCGATGAGATCGAGGACGAGCTCTTTCGCTCCATCGCCATCGCGTACCAAAATGAACTCCGAGCGCGAAACGCTCTCGACTTTGATGACCTCCTCATCGTGGCGGAGAAGCTCCTGGATGAGCACGAGTCCGTACGCTGCAAGTTCCAAGAATACTTCCGATATGTGACCGTAGATGAGTTCCAGGATACGAACTCACAACAGATGAGGCTCCTCCAGCACCTCGTCGGGATACCCTACAATGTATGCGTAGTAGGTGATGATGATCAATCGATCTACGGGTGGCGTGGTGCGGATGTAACAAATATTCTCCAATTCGAACGCTTCTTCCCTGACCCGAAGGTTATCCGACTAGAGGCTAACTACCGATCGAATCAACATATTCTGACCCTCGCTAATGCGACTATTAAGAATAACCCTAACCGACGAGAGAAGGCACTCCGTGCTATGCGTCAGGGAGGAGAGTTGCCGAGAATCATTGGCATGTCTGGAGATAAGGAAGAAGCCGAATTCGTGGCAAACGAGATCCGAGATCGCCACTTAGACTTTGAGATTCCATGGGAGAACTTTGCTGTTCTCTTTAGAACGAATACGCAGATCCGTAAGATGGAGGAGGCAATGAGAGAGCTTGATATCCCATATCGCCTCATCGGGGCTCAGAGTTTCTATGACCGCCGCGAGATTAAGGATTTGCTCGCTTATCTAGAAGTCCTCGTAGACGGGACCGCAGACGTCCCCCTACTCCGTATCATGAATACTCCACCAAGGGGGATCGGCGTGAATACGGTCATGGTTCTCGTAGAGGAGGCCCGCGCGCGAAAGATTTCTGTCTGGGAGACGATGCTCAATGAGCAGGCCATCAGTCAATTCTCTCCCAAGGCTGTCAACGCGATCAATACCTTCGTCGACTTTATCCTCGCCCTGCAGGAGAAGCTAGACCAAGAGGTTCCGACGCTAGAGATCTTCGAGGAGCTTCTCGCAGGAGTTGGGTATATCGAATGGCTAGGTAACCAATGTAAGACGGAGGCTGAGAAAAACCAACGAGGCGAGGCCATCGATGAACTTAAGGATTCGATGAAGGCGCTCGAGCCTGGTCTAGACCGATTACGTTCCTACATAGATAAGAGCGCATTAGATTCTGACAAGGATGATGATGATATCGAGAATAAGCCAGGTGTAACTCTCATCACTCTGCATGCCTCAAAGGGGTTAGAGTATCCTAATGTCTACCTCGTAGGATTAGAGAACGGCTTTCTGCCTCACCAACGATCGCTTGATGAGGGAACCGTCGATGAAGAACGCCGTCTCTTCTATGTTGGGATCACCAGAGCTAAGGATGACCTCTGCATGACATACTGCGCTACTAGGAAGAAATGGGGAGAAGAACACCACTGCGAACCCAGTGACTTTATCAATGAACTCCCAGAGGAAGGCTACATCTTCACTGACCATGAAGAAATGATGTCACAAGTCGCAGACGATGATGAAATGGCGGCTCTCTTCCGTGATATGAGAAGTTAAGCTCACAGCTCACAGCTCACAG